>DASZDB010000245.1:0-1516 GCA_035942495.1 Solirubrobacteraceae bacterium | reverse complement strand
GCGACCAGAGCGTCCGCGCGGCGCACGTCGCGAGCGACAACGGGGCGATCCGCCTCGAGCTCGAAGCCGACGGCAGCGCCTCCGTCGAGCGTTGGGCGGCGCAACGCGAGGTCGACCTCTTCGAGCGCGCGTTCGGCCGCGCGCTGAAGGTCGAGGCCGCGCCGTGAGCCTCACCCAGGGCAGCGGCCCGCTCGGCGCAAGGCCCGGCCAGGCGAACTACACCATCCAGTCGCCCGCCCACCGGATCCTGTTCGAGCCCGACGCCCGACGCCTGCGCGCGTTCGTCGGCGACACGCTCGTGCTCGACACGCGTCGCGCGCACCTGCTGCACGAGACCGGGATCCGTCCGGTCGTCCACGCGCCGCTCGAGGACTTCGACGAGACGCTGCTCGAACCCACGCAGACGATGTCGCGCTGCCCGTTCAAGGGCGATGCGTCGCACTGGTCGCTGCGCGTCGGCGACGAGCTGCGCGAGGACGCCGTCCGGGCCTACGAGGAGCCGCTCGAGTCGGCGCCCTGGCTGCGCGGGTTCGCGGCGCTGTGCCCGGGCACGGCCGATCGCTGGCTCGTCGAGGACGAGCCGATCGCCGGCGGCCTGCGCGACCCGTATCACCGCGTCGACGTGCACACGAGCTCGCGCCCCGTCCGCGTGACGGCGGCCGGCGAGCTGATCGCGCAGAGCACGCATCCGACGCTCGTCTTCGAGACGAGCATGCCGGTGCGCGCCTACCTGCCGCGCGGCGACGTCGTGGCGGGGCACCTGCGTCCGAGCGACACGACGACGACGGATCCGTACATGGGCGACGCGATCTACTGGCACGTCCACGCCGGCGGCGAGCTGCTGCGCGACGCGGCGCACAGCTACGAGCTGCCGCGCGCCGAGGCGATGAAGATCGCCGGGATGGTCTGCTTCACCGGCGAGGGCATCGACGTCGAGCTGGACGTCTGAGCCCGCGCGGCGCCGCCGGTCGCGGGAGCTAGACCGAGCGCTCGTCCTCGCGCGGCGAGCCGACCGGCACCGGGGTCGACTGCGTCGAGACGGCGTCGACGACCTCGGCCTCCTGCGCCTCGAGCTCCTCGAGGTGATCGCCGTCGCAGAGCACGCGGAAGTTGCCGGTCACGCCGCTGTCGGCGTGGATCGTGATGCCGGGCAGGATCTCCTCGCCCTCGTCGAAGCCGAGCCGCTCCATGTCGAAGTGCGCCAGCCCGATCCCGTGCGCGGTGTGCGTCGGGTTCTCGCGGTCGTGCGAGTTCAGCGCGATCTGAAAGGCGCGCAGGTTCGCGGCGATCTTCTCTGTCGGCGTCGGCATACGACAAACGCTAGCGCGTCTCTCCCGCATCGATCAAGACCCCGGGATTGAGCATCCCGGCCGGGTCGACGCTCGCCTTCGCCGCGCGCAGCGCCGCCGCGAAGACGTCCGGGCGCTGGCGGTCATACCAGGCGCGGTGATCGCGGCCGACGGCGTGATGGTGGGTGATCGTGCCGCCCGCCGCCATCAGCGCGTCGCTGACCACG
>DASZDB010000244.1:0-5736 GCA_035942495.1 Solirubrobacteraceae bacterium | reverse complement strand
GCCGGCAGGTCGCTGCCGAGCCGCACGACCCGCGTCGCGCGCGCCCCGAGGACGCGGCAGCGCTGCTCGATCCCGCCGCTGTTGGCGATCACGAGCCGCGCGCGGCCGAGCGCCGCGCGAACCGCCTCCGCGCCGGCGGCGGACGCGGGCGCCGTGTGGAACACGTCGCCGCCGTGGACGGACACGACGAACGGCACGCGCAGGCCGGCGCGCCGGACCGCCTCGCCGGCGGGGACGGCGTTGTGCGCGTGGACGAGGTCGAAGGCGAAGCGCCGGCGCAGGGCGCGCAGCGCGACCGCCAGCGGCGGCGCGGCCCAGCGGCCCCAGCTGCCGTACGTCGCCGGGCGCGGCGGCGCGAGGAACGGCACGTAGGCGACCTCGATGCCGTCGAGCGTCGCGCGCGGCGGCTGGGCGAGCGCGCGCGTGGTCGCGCGGGCGGCGGCGGCGGGACCGCCGCGGACGGCGGCGAGCGTCGGCAGCGGGCGGTACAGCACGAGCACCCGCACCTCGGCGCCGGCGTCGCGCGCGGCGATCGCCTGGCGGTGCGCCCACAGGCCGAGCACCGGGTCCGCCGCCCGCGGATAGAACTCCGCGACGACGGCGACCTTCATCCGACCCGCCGCGACCAGCGCGCTTGCGCCCGCGTCACATACGCCCGGTCGGCGAGAAACCGCTGCGCCTCGGCGACCGCGACGTCACGCGCGTACCCGCTGCCGACCGGCGTCGTGTGCAGGATCGGCGTTGCGTCGACGACGCCGGCCCGCCAGCCGTGCTCCTGTGCGAGCGCGCCCCAGTGCGCATCCAGGCCCCAGCCCATCGCCAGCTCGGGAAACGGCAGCAGCGTGCCGAAGAGCGGCGCCGCGAGCGCCGTCACCGGACCGATCTCGACGAAGCGCGTCTCGCGCACCGCGCCGCCCGGCAGGCGCCGCGTCGCCGCCCACGCGGCGTGCGAGTGGCGCCGGTGCGCAGGCTGGGCGAGCAGCAGCCCGGCGTCCTCGGCGCAGAACAGGAAGCGGTCCAGGAAGCGCGGCGGCAGGACGACGTCGTCGTCGACGACCAGCAGCCAGTCGTGCCGCGCTGCGGGGTGCTCGGCCAGCAGCACGTTGAGGTGCTCGAACTTGCCGGCCTCGCCCATGGCGACGGTGTGCATGTGGACCTCGTGCCGGGTGCGGTGAAGCTCGGCCCGCAGCGGCGCCATCAACCGGCCGGGACGCTCGACGCCGATCACGAGCACGCTGCGTCGCGGCGGCCGCTCACGCGCCGCGCGATCGATGCGGCGCAGGCGGGGGCGGGCCTCGACGTCGAGCAGCGCGTCCAGCGCGCGCAGCGGCGGGCGGCGCAGCCCGCGCACGGTGCCGCTCTCGCCGGAGAGGAAGTCGGGATCGGGCGCGACGGCGGGCGCTTCGCGCGAGCGCACGGCGTCCAGCTCCGCCCGCAGGCGTCCGAGCGAGTGGGCGGTCTGCACGATCCCGCTCGGGCAGGCGAAGCGGATCGTGTGCACGGCGCAGCCCGCCGCCACGCGCAGCTCGCGCGGCAGCGACGGCGCGCGGTGCTTGTAGACGTCAAAGCGCCGGCTCGCCGCGCCGCGCCGATAGGCGGCGGCGGCGAGCGAGCGCAGGCGCGCGTCGTCGCCGGCACGGCGGTGATCGAGCGCGGCCGCGGCGACGTAGCGGATCTCGCCGCCGGCTGCGCGCAGGCGCCCCTGCCACTCCTGCTCGTCGCCGTAGAGCTCGCGCGACTCGTCGAAGCGCCCGGCGCGCGCGATCGCGGCCCGGCGCAGCGTCATGTTCGCGCCCCACGCGCTGTCGACGTCGCGGTCGTGCGCGCCGTGGTCCTGGGTCGTGATCGGCGGCAGCTCGCGCCCGCACGAGCGCAGGCGATGGTCTTCGAAGCGGGCGTGGATCGGCCCCGTCAGGACGCCGACGGCGGGCTTCGCCGTCGCGTCTGCGGCGAGCAGCGCCGCCAGCCAGCCCGGGCGCACCTCGACGTCGTCGTCGACGAACACGAGCAGGTCGGCCTTCGCGGCGTCGATCCCGCTGTTGCGCGCGGCGTTCAGCCCGCGCGACGCGGGGTGGGCGACGTACCGCGCGCCGTGGCGCTGCGCCGCGGCGCGCGCCGCCTCGTCGGGACCGTCGTCGACGACGATCAGCTCGGCGCCGGCGGCCGCGGCCTGCGGCGCGATCGACGCCAGCGCGACGTCGAGGTAGCCCGCGCGTCGGCGCGTCGGCACGATGATGCTCGCCGTCGGCTCCATGTCGCGCCAAGAGTCTAGGTTTGCGGGGGCATGGCGGCCCGGACGTGATCCTCTTCCTGCACAACCGCTACCGCACCACCGGGGGCGAGGAGCGCGTCGTGGACGACCTGCGGTGGCTCGTGCGCGAGCACCTCGGCGAGGACGCGCGGCTGCTCGCGCGCGACAGCGCGACGATCGGCCGCGCACGCGCAGCGGCCGGGCTGCTGGGCGGCGGCCTGGCACCCGAGCGGGTCACGAGCGCCGTCCGCGAGACCGGCGCGCGCATCGTCCACGCCCACAACCTCAACCCGTCGCTGGGCTGGCGCGCGCTGGCGGCCGCGCGCGCCGGCGGTGCGCGCACGGTGCTGCACCTGCACAACTACCGGCTCGTCTGCGCGGTCGGCACGTGCTTCACGCGCGGCGCCGACTGCACGCGCTGCCACGGGCGCGACACGCTCCCGGGCGTGCGGCTGAACTGCCGCGGGACGGGCGCCGAGGCCGCCGTCTACGGCGCGTCGCTCGCGCTGTGGCAGCGCCGCCTCGTCGAGCATGCCGACGCGGTTGTCGTGCCGAGCCGGGCGGCGCTGGCCCGGCTGAGGGCGCTGGACGCCCCGCTGGACGGTGCCGCCGTCCATGTCGTCGGCCACACCCTTCGCGCGTTCGCTGCAGCGTCGACGGCGGCGGCCGGCGAGCATGCGCTCGTCGTGTCACGACTCGCGCCCGAGAAGGGCGTCGACGTCGCGATCGCCGCCTGCGCGGCGGCGGGCCTGCCGCTCGTGATCGCGGGCGACGGGCCGCAGCGCGCCGCGCTGGAGGCGCGCGCGGCGGGCACCCGCACGACGTTCAAGGGGCGGGTCGACGCGAGCGAGCTCGCGCGCCTGCGCACGGCGGCGGGGCTCGCGATCGTTCCCTCGCGCTCGGCGGAGACCTTCGGCCTCGCGGCGGCCGAGGCGATGGCCGCCGGCCTGCCCGTCGTCGCGAGCGCGATCGGTGCGCTGCCCGAGCTCTGCGACCCGGCGGCGCTCGTCGCGCCGGGCGATGCCGCGGCGCTGGCGCTCGCCGCGCGGGCGCGCTTCGGCGATGCGGTCGCGGGCGAGGCCGGCCGGCGGCGGATCATCGACCTTGCCGCACCCGCCACGGTCGCCGCCGCGTTGCGGGAGGTCTACGACTCGGTGCTGCGTTAGCTCTTGTCGCTGTCGGCCGGGATCGTCGGCGCGTCGTCGCCGTGCGCGTCACCGGCGGGAGCGGACTCAAGCTCGTCGGGGTCAGCGTCCGCTGACACCGCGGCCTCCGCCGTGAGGCTGTCGGCGCGGTCGTCGCCTGCGGCGTCCACGCCGGCGCCGCCCACCTCGGCAACGGTTCCCTCGTCTGTCCCCGCGTCCGTGATGTCCTGGCCGGCGTCCGTCTCCGGATCGGTGTCGGGAACCGTGGGCTCGGTTCCGGAGGGCGGTGGCGGCGTCGCGTCCGCGACGGCCTTCTCGCTGGCGGCCACGGCCGAGTCGGCCCCCTGCGCGGACTGCCCGGCCGACGCGATCGCCCGCTCGCTCGAGGCGACGGCGGAGTCGCCGGGCTCCAGGTCGCCGACCACGACGGGCGTCGGCGGCGGGGGCGCGACGTCCTTGAGTTCTTCCGGCGGCTCCATCGGGGCGGGCGCGGGGGGCGGGGTGTAGAGCGGCTCGGCGGTACCGCCGCCCTTGAGCCTCTTGGCGACCGCGGCGCCGACCCCGCCGACCACGGCGGCCGCCCCCGCGATCCGCACGGGGGTGCTCTTCAGGGCGGCCTTGACGCCCGATGAATCCGACTTGCCGGCGCGTTTACGTGCCTTTGCCGCGGCCTTGGAAGCCTTCTTCGTACCGGAGGCGACGGACTGCGCCGCGCGCTCGCCCAGCCGCCACTCCGACCACGTCTTCGCGATCGAGGCGAACGCGTCGACGGCCTGATTGCGCTTCTTGTTCTGGCGCATCGGAAGATTCATGAGGTGCTCCTCGTCGTTTTGGGGCCCCACACCGGGGCATGTCGGGACCCGCCACCTCGCGCCTACCCTGCCTCCCACGAACGCAAAACGACCGTATCCATGGTCCTGGAAGGAGCACTAGACTCGCGGGCCGCATGCGGACTCTCGTCACCGGTGGCGCCGGCTTCATCGGCTCACACCTCGTGGATGCGCTGCTCGCCCGCGGCGACACGGTCACCGTCGTCGACGATCTCTCGAGCGGGCGCGAGTCGAACCTCGTCGCCGCGCTGGCCAACGGCGCGCAGCTCAGCCGCGCCGACATCTGCGACAGCGCGGCGCTCGCGGCCGTCGTCACCGCCGCCGAGCCACAGACGGTCTTCCACCTGGCCGCCCAGGTCGACGTGCGCCGCTCGCTCGCCGACCCCGCGCTCGACGCGCGCACGAACGTCGAGGGCACCGTGAACGTGCTGGAGGCGGCACGCGCAGCCGGCAGCGAGCGCGTCGTCTTCTCGTCGACGGGCGGCGCGATCTACGGCGAGACCGACGTCCTGCCGACGCCCGAAAGCGAGCCCGCCCTGCCGATGGCCGCCTACGGTCAGAGCAAGCGCTGCGCGGAGCTCTACCTCGGGCTCTACGAGCGGGTCTACGGGCTGTCGACGATCGCGCTGCGCTTCGGCAACGTCTACGGGCCGCGCCAGGACCCGCACGGCGACGCGGGCGTCATCGCGATCTTCTGCGGCAAGTTTCGCGAGGGCACGCCGCCGCGCATCTTCGGCGACGGGACGCAGACCCGCGACTATGTCTACGTCGCGGATCTCGCCGACGCGCTCGTGCGCGCCGGCGACCTGCGCGAGACGGGCGTCGTGAACGTCGGCACCGAGGAGGAGACGTCGGTGCTGGACCTCGTCGCCGTGCTTGCGGATCTGCGCGGGCCGGGCGCCCCGGAGCCGGAGTTCGCACCCGCCAGGCTGGGCGAGGTCGAACGCTCGTGCCTGGCCGCGGCCCGCGCGCGCGAGGTTCTCGGCTGGCGCGCGCGGACCCCGATCGCGGACGGGCTGGCGTTGACGTACGAGGCGCTCGGCGCCGCTCCCGCGACCAGTTCTTAAAACCTGCTTGCCGCAGGCACAACCCAGCGGTAGGTTTCACGACCTTGGCTGGGGGAGAGGCGCGGTGCCGCGGGCGCCGAGCGCGATTCGCGCCCGGCGCCCCGCCGTCCCGCACCGGACGGCGTCGGCGACCTCGTCGAGGCGCTGGTGCGGGCCGGCGACGTGTCCGAGACGGGCGTCGTGAACGTCGGCACCGAGGAGGAGACGACGGTGCTCGAGCTCGTCCGCGTGCTCGCCGGCCTGCACGGCCCGGGCGCCCCCGAGCCGGAGTTCGCGCCCGCGCGCCTGGGCGAGATCGAACGCTCGTGCCTGGCGGCCGGCCGCGCCCGCGACGTGCTCGGCTGGCGCGCGCGGACCCCGATCGCGGACGGGCTGGCGTTGACGTACGAGGCGCTCGGCGCCGCTCCCGCGACCAGTTCTTAAAACCTGCTTGCCGCAGGCAC
>DASZDB010000243.1:0-2909 GCA_035942495.1 Solirubrobacteraceae bacterium | reverse complement strand
ACCGGCGCGTCGAGCGGGTTGAGGCCCATCTGCCCGTAGCCGCGGAAGGCGAGCGGGCGGATGTAGCACGAGCGCAGCCCGTTGCGGCCGATCAGCTCCAGCGTGGCGGACCGCAGCGCCTCGGTGTCGTAGGGCAGCGGCATGTAGTACAGCTCAGCCGAGCGGGTCAGGCGCTGCATGTGCTCGCGGTGGCGAAACACCGCCGGCCCCCGCTCGGTCTCGTAGCAGCGGATGCCCTCGAAGACACCCGTGCCGTAGTGCAGCCCGTGGGTGAGCACGTGGACCTTGGCGTCCTCCCAGGCGACGAACTCCCCGTTCATCCAGATGAGGTCCGCTTGCTTCACTGAGGGCTCCTAGAGGTTGTCCAGAACGGCTCGCGTGGCCTCGGCCGTGGTTGCCTCACCACCGAGGTCCCGGGTGCGAAGACCGGCGTCGAGTGCGCGGTCCACCGCGGATTCTACGGCGGTGGCCTCGCTTTCCCAACCCAGTCCGTTGCGCAGCATGAGCGCGACCGACAGGAACATCGCCAGCGGATTGGCGCTGGCGGTGCCCGCGATATCCGGCGCGGAGCCGTGGACCGGCTCGAACACCCCGGGCGTGGGGTGGGCGGGATTGGATTCCCCGAGGCTCGCGCTCGGCAGCATCCCGATCGAGCCGGTGATCATCGCCGCCTCGTCGCTGAGGATGTCGCCGAAGAGGTTCTCGGTCACGATCACGTCGAACTGGGCCGGCCGCGCGATGAGCTGCATCGCGCAGTTGTCGACGAGCACGTCGGTCAGTGCGATGTCGTTGTACTTCGCCTTGTGCACGATGTGGACGACCTCGCGCCACTGCCGCGAGGTCTCCAGCACGTTGGCCTTGTCGACGCTGGCGACCTTCTTGCGCCGTGTGCGGGCGGCGTCGAAGGCGACGCGCGCGATGCGGTCCACCTCATCGACGGAGTACTCGCACAGATCGCTGGCGCTGCGCGCGGTCCGCGTCTTCTCGCCGAAGTAGATGCCGCCCGTCAGCTCGCGGACGACGAGCAGGTCGGTGCCCTCGATCCGCTCGCGCTTGAGCGGGCTTGCGTCGTAGAGCGCCGGCACCGGCCGGACCGGGCGCAGGTTGGCGAACAGGCCCAGGCCCTTGCGCAGGCCGAGCAGGCCCTGCTCCGGGCGCGGCGCATCGGGATCGGTGGTGTCCCACTTCGGCCCGCCGACCGCGGCGAGCAGCACCGCATCGGCCCGCTGGCAAGCTTGGAGCGTCTCGTCGGTGAGGGCGACGCCGTGCAGGTCGATCGCGGCGCCGCCGAAGGCGTGCTCGTCGAACGAGAAGTCCTCGCTGATCGTGCGCAGCAGCTCGAGCGCCGGCTTCATGACCTCGGGCCCGATGCCGTCGCCGGGCAGGGTGACGATGGTTGGCATAGGCGGGGCAGGCTATCTGCGCGGGCTCACCGGAGCAGTGAAGCGTGCGGCGCTCGAGCTGATACCGCTACGCCCCCGAGGCGCCGTTGCGTCGGCGCAGTCCCGCTAGGCTCCGTACATGTCGAGCTGGGAGTACACGACCACCGTGATCACCCACGGCTTCATGGGCCGCCAGAGCGACGAGCTCGACCGCGGCAGGTTCCAGGAGGAGCTGTCGCGGCTCGGAGCCGAAGGCTGGGAGCTGACCACGGTGCTCCTCGACGTGAACCTCCACCGCGAGAAGGACGGTCACGTGATCGTCTTCAAGCGGCGCGTCGACTGATACGGCCGTCCGGGCTGCCGAGCCCCGCGCGCGCGACGGCACGCGGTCGCGAACGTAGCGCGTCCGGCTTGGTAGCCGTGTCAGCCGCGCCGAGCGACGATGTTCAGCCGCACGTAGTCGAGCACCGGGCGCTCTCCGAGACGAGCCATCACGGCGTCGAGGAAGCGCTCGTGCTCGTCGGCCTCTAGGCGCTGGAGGTGCGGTCCGAGGCAGACGGTCTGCAGGTACGCGCGTGGCTCGTCGGGTTCGACGGGCCACGTCTGCAGCCAGCACCGAGCCTCCACGAAGCCGGCCGTTGCCAGCCGGCGCTCGGTGTCCTCGGGCGTCGCGAAGTTCCAGGGTCCGCCCCAGTCGGCGAAGCGGTCCTGCAGGCCGGCGTCCGCGCCCGCCGCGAGGGCCTGCTCGTGCACCGCGGCGACGTTGCCGGCGCCACCGCACTGCGCGCTGAGGCGCGCCCCGGGCCGCATCGCCGCCGCCAGCGCGGCGAACAGCGCGTCGTGGTCGGGCACCCAGTGAAAGACGGCGTTGGAGAACGCCGCGTCGACCCGCTCGCCGTCGGCGAGCCGCAGCGCCGTCAGGTCGGCCTCGCGCACGTCGGCGTCGGGACCCAGCTCCTCCCGCGCGCGAGCGACCATCTGCGGCGACACGTCGACGGCGATGACCCGCCCCCGCGGCACGCGCTCGACGAGCAGGCGGGTGACGCGTCCCGACCCGCAGCCGGCGTCGAGCACCGTCTCGTGGCCGCGCAGGCCGAGGCGGTCGAGCACCCCCGGCGCCCACTGCACGTGGGGGCTTGAGACGCGGTGGTACGTGTTCGCGTCCCAGGTCCGGGCGGCGCCGCTCATCGCAGCGCGGTGGTGACCGGCCCGCCGCGCTCGCGCTCGCGCTCGTAGGCGGCGATCGCCTCCTCCTGGGCGAGCGTCAGCGCGATGTCGTCGAGGCCGTTGAACAGGCGGTGCTTGGTCTCGGGGTCGATGTCGAAGCGCGCCACGGTGTCGCCGAAGCGGACCTCCTGCGCCTCGAGATCGATCTCAGCCTCGCCGGCCTGCATGAGCGCCTGGCACTCGGGCTCGGTCAGCGTGACCGGCAGCAGCCCGATCTTCGTGCAGTTCGAGGCGAAGATGTCGGCGAACGACGGCGCGACGACCGCCTTGAAGCCGTAGTCCTGCAGGCCCCATGGCGCG
>DASZDB010000242.1:0-8014 GCA_035942495.1 Solirubrobacteraceae bacterium | reverse complement strand
CCCGACGTGCCGGGCGCCAACCTCGACGGGCTGCACTACGTCAAGGACATCCGCAAGTCGATGGAGTTCGACAAGCAACTCGACTCGATGAGGCGCGTCGTCGTCGTCGGTGCGGGCCCAGTCGGCGTCGAGATGGCCGGCGGCCTCGCGCACCGCGGTCTGCAGGTCGACCTCGTCGACGAGGGACCGTGGGTGCTGCACGAGATCCTCGATCCTGACGTCGCCAAGCCCGTCCACGACTCGCTCGAAGCGCGCGGCGTGACGCTGCACCTCGGCACGAAGACCGAGTCCTTCGAGGGCAACTCCGACGGGTACGTGTGCGCCGTCAACACCAGCGACGGCGTCCTCGAGTGCGACGCGGTGGTGACCGGCCTGCACAAGGTGCCCAACACGAAGCTCGCCGAGGCGGCCGGCCTGAAGCTCGGCACGACCGGCGCGGTCAGCGTCGACGACCACATGCGCACGTCGGCACCCGGCGTATGGGCCGCGGGCGACGTCGTCGAGATCCCGCACGGGCTGAACATGATCCCGATCGTCGGGCTCACCGGCGCGCACGCGTACGCGCAGGGCCGCGTCGCCGCGGTGAACATCACCGGCGGCGACCTCGCCTATGACCCGGTCTGGGTGCCGTGGGGGATGGTGGCCGGCGATTACACGATCGGCGGCTTCTCGATGGGCGAGAACCTCGCCCAATCGGTCGGGATCCCGTACGTCCTGGCCAAGGGCGTCGGCATCACGAAGGCGCGCTACTACCCGGGCGCGCAGAAGACGTTCGTCAAGCTGCTCGCCGAGCCCGACACGCTGCGGCTCATCGGCGGCGTGATCCACGGCGGCGAGGGCGTCAAGGAGCGCTGCGACTTTCTCGCGTTCGCGGCCAAGCGCGGCGCGACGCTCTACGACCTCGCGTACATGGAGAACATCTACTCCCCGCCGATCGGGGCGCTCTTCGAGCCGATCCAGATCGCCGCGCAGAACGCGCTGGCCGAGCAGCGCGCCAACCGGCTGGCAGTCGCGACATGAGCTCGCTGACCGACGTCAAGCGCAACCTGCGCGAGCGCTCCGAGGGCGCCCTGCGGCGCGCTGTCCTCAGCGAGCTCGGCCGCGGTCAGCCCGGCACCGTCGAGCCCCACCGCCCGAAGGGCGACCTGTTCTGGCGGATGCTGTTCGTGCCGGTCTACCGCCGCATCCCGTGGTCGGCCAAGGAACGCGCGATGAGCGCGCTCGGCATGACGGCGAAGGGCTGGACGCCGCCGGAGCGCAAGCCGGGCGAGCCGTGGCGCCCGCCGCCGGAGTTGGCCGCGAAGGCTCCGGCCGCGCGCCTGGGGGAGAAGGAGAAGTCCGCCGCGAAATAGCCACAGCGTCCTGCCGGAGCCAAGACCGAGTACGCAAAAAACCTTAGTACACTCGACTTAGGTTTTCGTACCCGATCAAGAGCACCTCAGGAGGCTGAAGACATGCCAGTTGTACGTTTTGGTCGCACCCCCGACCTCAGCAGCGAGATGACGCGTCTGTTCTCGACGTTCTTCGACACCCCGACCGGTCGTGACAGCAACGGTGGCACGATTCGCCGCTGGATCCCGGCGATGGACATCGTCGAGGCCGGCGAGCACTACATCATCAAGGCCGACCTGCCTGGCATGACCGAGGCGGACGTGAACATCGAGATCACCGACAACGTCCTGACGATCTCCGGCGAGCGCAAGGCCGAGCTCGAGGAGAAGCACGAGGGCTTCTACCGCGTCGAGCGCACGAGCGGCTCGTTCTCCCGCGCGCTGACGCTGCCCGAGGGCCTCGACCCCGAGGCCGTGACCGCGACGTTCGCCAACGGCGTCCTCGAGGTCCGCTTCCCGAAGCCCGTCCAGGCCGCGCCGCACCGCGTGCAGATCGCCGTCGGCGGCTCGGAGCCGCAGACCATCGAGGGCGACACCCACGAGACGCACAGCGAGCAGCAGGCCGCGTAGGTCCCATCCATAACCTGCGGGGCGCATGAGCGCCCTGCAGATCCTTCACCGGGACCCCGGCTCGCAGGCGCGCGCCGGGGTCCTCTGCTGTTCGCACGGCGAGATCCGCACCCCCGCCTTCGTGCCGCTGGCGACGAAGGGCACCGTGAAGGGCCTCGAGCCGCGCGAGGTCGCGGCACTGGGCTACGACATGGTGCTCGGCAATACGTTTCACCTGTTCCTCGACCCCGGCGCCGACCTCGTCGAACACTTCGGCGGCCTGCATGACTTCATGCGCTGGCGGCGGCCGATCATCACCGACTCCGGCGGCTTTCAGGTCTTCAGCATGGGCCACGGCACCGTCGCAGACGAGATCAAGGGCCGTGCGCCGATGGGGCCGGACCGGATGGGCCGTGTCGTGGCGATCGAGGAGGAGGGCGTGCGCTTTCGCTCATACATCGACGGCTCGCAGCGCTTCATCGGCCCCGAGACGTCGATGCAGGTGCAGGCCAAGCTCGGCTCGGACATCGCGCTCGTGTTCGACGAGTGCACGCCGTTTCACATCGACCGCGAGTACACCGCGCGCTCGACGCAGCGCACGCACCGCTGGCTGGACCGCTGCCTGACCTGGCACGCAGCGCACGGCTCGCCGGAGCAGCTCGTCTACGGGATCGTCCAGGGCGGCGTCTACGAGGACCTGCGGATCGAGTCCGCGCAGCAGATCGCCGCGCGCCCGGTCGACGGGATCGCGATCGGCGGCTCGCTCGGCGCCGACAAGCCGCAGATGTACGACGTCGTCGGCTGGTCGACGGCCGCGCTGGGCGACGACCCGCGCCCGCGCCACCTACTCGGCATCGGCGACATCGACGACCTCATCCGCGGCGTCGAGCTCGGCGTCGACACGTTCGACTGCGCGATGCCGACGCGCCTGGCTCGCCACGGCGTCGCGATCGTGCCCGATCCCGCCACGCGCTGGCGCGTCGACCTCACCGGTGCCCGCCATCGCGAGGACGAGGCGCCGATCATGGAGGGCTGCCCCTGCCCGGCGTGCAGCAACGGCCACTCGCGCGGCTACCTGCGCTACCTCGTCAAAAACCGCGAGCTCACCGGCGCGCGCCTGCTGACGCTGCACAACCTCGCCTACGTGGCGCGGCTGATGGAAGGGCTGCGGGGGGCGATCGCGCGAGGGACGCTCGACCAACACGCAGCGGCGCTGCGTGCGGGCGCGGCGTCGTGACAACACCCGGCCCCGGCAGGCGGTCTGCGGGCGCCGCGTCGCACCGAGATCTTTTCCCACGGCGTCAGCCACGTCGACTAGTTTGACCTGGCGCGGCGCCGCTCGCGGCTCCGCCCGACCGGCGACAGACCGAACGGGGTGACTAGATGAGATCGAGATCGCGATGGATCTTCACCGGGACGCTGGCCGTTGCGCTGGCCGCCCCGGGTGCCGCGCACGCGGCGGTGAAGACCGTCTCCATGGGGCCGCCGACGAGCGTCCTCAACACGTTGCAGCGCGAGTACTCGTCCGACGCCAACGCGTTCTTCCCCACCTCGGTGGCGATCCGCGTCGGCGACAGCGTCCGTTTCGTTCCGCGGGGCTTCCACACGGTCCACTTCCCGGGCAGCACCGGGCGCCCGACGACCCCCTTCATCCCGACGGGCAGGACGATCGCGGGCGTCAACGACGAGGCCGGCGCGCCGTTCTGGTTCAACGGCCAGCCGGAGATCGGCGCCAACCCGCAGGTCTTCGGGCCGGGCGGCCAGCTCGGCAAGAGGGTGGTCACCGACGGGACGAAGGAGATCCAAAGCGGCGCCCCGCTGAGCAACCGGCCCAGGCCGATGGTCGTGCGGTTCACGAAGGCCGGTCTGTTCAGGTACGTCTGCGACATCCATCCGGGGATGAACGGCTCGGTGCGCGTCGCCTCCAGAGGCTCGCGGGTGCCGTCGGCGGCCGCCGATGCGCGGCGGGTCAGGCTCCAGAGCGCTCGCGCGATCACCGTCGCCAAGCGGTTCAGGCGCGTCAGGGCGCCGAGGAACACGGTGAACATCGGCCTGGCCGGCCCCGGCGACGTGAGCTTCTTCGAGTTCGTGCCGCGCAGGCTGACCGTTGCGGTCGGCACCACCGTGACGTTCCGGATGGTGCGGGGCGACACCGAGACGCACACCGCGACGACGGGCCCGGGCGATCCAGCGAAGCAGCGGACGTCGTACCTCGGCAGGCTCACGGCGTCGCTCGAGAGCCCCAACACCGATCAGAAGGCGGTGTATCCGAGCGATCCGCCGCCCACGCCCGCCGGGCTCACGCCCGCGTTGCACGGCAACGGCTTCTGGAACTCGGGCGCCCTCGACAGCGTCAACGCCAGTCCGCTTCCGAGCCGTAACCAGGTGACGTTCGCGGCGGCCGGAACCTACCGGTTCTTCTGCCTGATCCACCCGTTCATGCAGGCGACGATCAGGGCCCGGTGACAGGCACGGTCGCGCGTGCGACCCTCCTGCTGATGGCGGCCGCGCTCACGAGCGCGGCCGCTTCGCAGCGCCCTTCCGACGCCCGGGCCGCAGGTGCCGCGACCGCGCAGCCGCTGCGCGTGGGCATCGGCTTCAACTCCTACCGGCCGGACCGGCTGGACATCGTCGCCGGCGAGGCGGTGCGGTGGACGAACGGCAGCGTGCGCGCGCACACGGCGACGGCCGACGACGGCAGCTTCGACTCCGGGTACCTCGGAAGGTCGGAGGGCTACACCCGCCGCTTCGGCGCCGCCGGCGAACGGCCGTACCACTGCACGCTGCACCCGTCGATGCGCGGCGTCGTCGCCGTCCACGACCTGCTGCTCGAGGCCCCGGCGCAGGCGGCCGCGCCCAACCGCGCCTATCCGCTGGCGGGGCGCAGCGCGCTGCCGGCGGGCACGGCGGTCTCGATCGAGGCCGACAGCGGCGTCGGCTTCGCGCGGGTCGCCTCGGCCGCAGTCGGCCGCGACGGGCGCTTCGCCGTGCGGCTCGTCCCGGTCGCGACCGCGAGCTACCGCGCGATCGCCGGCGTGGCCACGAGCAAGCCGGTACGCCTGGCGGTCGCCAGCCGGCGCGTCGCGCTGACCGTGCGGCGTCTCGCGCGCGGACGCGTGCGCCTGCATGCGAAGGTGACGCCGCCCGAGCGCGGCGGGCGCGTCGTCCTGCAGCAGTACGTGACCGCCCGCCGCGTCTGGCGGCGCGTGCGGCAGGCGAGGCTCGGGGCCGACTCGGCCGCGGCATTCACGATCCGCCCGCAGCGCCGCCTCCGCGTCCGCGCGGCCCTTACGCTCGCGGACGGGACGACGACGCTCGCCGAGAGCCGGGCGGTGTGGATCGGACGTGCGGCCTAGCGGGTGTTGTCCTCGATCAGCGAGTTGAGCTGATCGACGACCTCGCCGGTGTCGTTGCCGTCGACCGGCGAGAGGTTCACGTCCGAGCTGCCCGACGAGCTGCCGATCGCGAAGGCGATCACGACGACGAGGACGGCGGCAACCGCCAGGACCGCCATCAGCTTGCCCAGGCCGCCTCCGCGCGCGGGCTCGAGGTCGCGCCGGGACGGAGGCAGGTCGGGGATCGGCTCGTAGCGCGCCGGCGGCAGCCCGCCCGGCGGCGGCTGCGGCTCGAGGCGGCGGCCGGCGGGCGGCGGCGCCGGTGGCGGTGGCGGCGCAGCCGAGGCCACGCGCGTCGCTTCGGTCTCATCCTCGCGCGCCAACATCGACGTCGCGGCGGTGGGCTCCGACCCCGGCGGCGCGATCCCGCGCGCGCCGTCGTGCAGCGCGCGGCGCATCTCCTCGGCGCTCGCGTAGCGGTCGGCCGGATCGAGCGCCAGGGCCTTCTCTACCGCGAGCGCGAGGGCGGGGGGCACCTCAGGCGTGATCTCGTCGAGGCGGATCGGGTATTCGCGCTGCTGCAGCAGCGCGAGCTCGGTCAGCGAGCCCGCTTCGTACGGCAGGCGGCCCGCGAGCAGCTGGTAGGTCACGACGCCCAGGCCGTACATGTCGGCCGGCGGCCCCACCTCGCCGCCGCTGGCCTGCTCGGGTGCGAGGTACGCCGCGGTGCCGAGCACCGAGCCGGCCTGCGTGAGCTGGGACGTCCCGCCGACCGCCTTGGCGATCCCGAAGTCGGCGAGCTTCACCGCGCCGTCGTCGGAGCGCAGGATGTTGCCCGGCTTGACATCGCGGTGGATGACGCCCATGCGGTGCGCGTGGACGAGCCCGCGACAGGCGCCGTCGACGAGCTCGAGCGTGTCGCCGACGCCCAGGCGCGTCTCCTCGCGCAGGATCTCGGCGCCCGAGCGGCCCTGGATGTACTCCATGACGATGTAGTGGCGACCGCTGACCTCGTCGAGCCCGAAGTCGAAGACCTGCACGATGTTCGGGTGCACGAGGCGTGCGGCCGACAGCGCCTCGCGCCGAAAGCGCGAGATGAACTGGCTGTCGTCGGCGAGGTGCTCGGCCAGCAGCTTCACGGCGACCTGGCGCTCGAGGCGGCGGTCGACCGCGACGAGAACGGTGGACATGCCGCCGTAACCGAGGCGCTCGCCGAGCTCGTAGCGGCCGGCGATGACGTCGAGATCGCTCACGGTGCGGGCCTAGTCATCGCCTGGCGGGATCTCAGGCGTGACGCCGCCGCCGGGCGACACCGGGGGCTGCGGCTGCGGCTGTGGCTGCGGGTTCGGATCCACGGGCGGCTGGGGCTGCGGCGGCGCGGGCGGCTCGGGCGCGGGCGGCGGCTGTGGCGCCGGCGTGGTCGTCGTGGGCGCCTGCGTCGTGTCGGTCGGCGCCGTATCGGTCGGCTCCTCCTCCTCCTCGGGCAGCGTCTCGGTCGTCTGCGTCTGCTCCGGCGTCGTCTCGGTCGTCTCGGTCTCGGCCTCCTCGCACTCGTCGAGGGCCGTGCTGCGCAAGTGCTCGGCGCCCTCGCGCAGCGCGCTGACGAGCTGGCGGTCGGTCGTCCCCGGCAGCTGGTCGATCCCCTCGTCGACCTGCTGGAGCTGCCCCGGTACATCGTCGCAGCGCCCGTCGTCGACGGCCTGGCCGACGTCCGTGATCTGGCTCTTGAGCTCGCCGGCGCTGGCCGACGGGACGCCGCCCTTCGTGCCGCCGCCACCGCAGGCCGCCAACGCCGCGGTGCTCATGCCCAGCAAGAGGGCGAGGACGTAGGGAAGGGCGCGGCGCACGGTCACTGACCGTACCCGAGCCGCTCCGCGAGCGAATCCGGCAATCGCGCCGCGCGGATCGCCGCCGCGGCGCCCGCGATGTCGTACTCCACGCGCTGCCAGCGCGCCTGCCGCTTGCGGGTGTCGAGCATGAGCCAGGCGGCACGCGGGTCTCCGTCGCGCGGCTGGCCGACCGACCCGGGGTTCAGCAGCCATTCGCCGGTCGGCGGTCCGATGTCGAGCGTGTCGCCGTGGCGGCGCGCCTCGCCGGTCGCGACGTCTCCCTCCGGCCGCGTGAAGGACAGCGCGACGTGCGAGTGCCCGATGAGGGCGACGCGCTGGGGCTGGCTGTCGAAGCACAGCTCGGCGAGCAGCGCGCTGAGCACGTACTCCCACACGGGGTCTCGCGGGCTGGCGTGATACAGGCCGATCCCGTCCTCCTCGCCGGCGGGCTGCAGCGCCGAGAGGAACTCCATGTTCGCGTCGCTGATCGTCTCGCGCGTCCAGCGCGCGGCGATCGCCGCCCCGGTGGAGAACTCGTCGAGGCCGATCGCGCCCGTGACGCCCATGTCGTGGTTGCCGGCGAGGCAGATCGCGGCGTGGCGGCGCGCCAACTCGACGCACGCATCGGGCTCGGCGCCGTAGCCGACGAGGTCGCCGAGGCACCACATCTCGTCGGCGCCGGCGGACTCGGCGTCGGCGAGCACC
This sequence comes from Solirubrobacteraceae bacterium, assembly GCA_035942495.1. Classification (GTDB taxonomy): domain Bacteria; phylum Actinomycetota; class Thermoleophilia; order Solirubrobacterales; family Solirubrobacteraceae; genus CADCVQ01. The sequence goes on along the minus strand of DASZDB010000242.1, from coordinate 205 downwards.
GCCTCGAAGGCGTGGCGGTTGCCATGGATGTCGGAGAGGATCGCGACCTGCATCTCGTACAGTTTCGTCCGTGGATCGGGGACGCCTGCGCTGGGGAGCGGCAATTGTCGCCGCCGTCGTCGTTGCAGAGCTCGCGGTGGTGTTGCTGCGCCCGCGCAGCGGGGTGATCGAGCCTGCTCCCGTGCGCGCCGAATCGTACTTCAGC
>DASZDB010000241.1:0-1834 GCA_035942495.1 Solirubrobacteraceae bacterium | reverse complement strand
CCGGAGCGGATGCTGGGGGACACGATCCCGGTCGGCGGCGGCCAGGCGTTCACGGTGCGCGAGCCGCTCGGCGTCGTCGCGCTGATCACGCCGTGGAACTTCCCGTTGACGATCGCGGCCTGGAAGATGGCGCCGGCGCTGGCCGCCGGAAACACGGTCGTGCTCAAGCCCGCCGAGCTCACACCGCTGAGCGCGCTGCGCTTCGAGCAGCTTGCCGCCGAGGTGCTGCCGGCGGGCGTCGTCAACGTGGTGGCCGGCCCAGGGCGCACGGCTGGCCAGCGGCTCGTCGAGCATCCCGACGTAGCGAAGGTGGCGTTCACCGGCTCGACCGCGGTGGGGCGCGCGATCGCCGCCGGCGCGGCGAACACGATCAAGCGGGTGACGCTCGAGCTCGGCGGCAAGTCGGCGAACGTGATCTTCGCCGACGCCGATCTCGAGGCGGCCGCCGCGGCGGCGCCGATGGCCGTGTTCGGCAACGCCGGCCAGGACTGCTGCGCGCGCTCGCGGATCCTCGTGCAGCGGTCGGCGATCGACCGGTTCATGGAGCTGCTCGAGCCGCAGGTCCAACGTGTGGTCGTGGGCGACCCGTTGAGCAACCACACCCAGATGGGGCCGCTGATCAGCGCCGGTCAGCGCGAGACGGTGGCGAGCTTCGTGCCGGAGGGCGCGCCGGTGGCGCTGCAGGGCTCCGCGCCCGACGGGCCGGGCTTCTGGTTTCCGCCGACGGTGCTGTACCCGGTGTCGCGCGACGAGCGCGCGGTGAGTGAGGAGATCTTCGGACCGGTCGCCGCCGTCATCCCGTTCGAAGACGAAGCCGACGCGATCGCGATCGCCAACGACACGATCTACGGGCTGTCGGGCTCGATCTGGACGCGCGACGGCGGGCGGGCGCTACGCGTGGCGCGCGCGATCGAGACCGGCGTGCTGTCGATCAACACGAACACCTCGGTGCGGGTGGCGACGCCGTTCGGCGGCGTCAAGCAGTCGGGCGTCGGCCGCGAGCTCGGCCCGCACGCGCTTGACGCGTACTCCGAGGTCAAGTCGATCTTCTACGCGACGCCGGACCCATGAGCGGCAGGCTCGAGGGCAAGGTGTGCGTGATCACGGGCGCGGCCGGCGGCATCGGCGCGGCGGCGTGCGAACTCTTCGCCGAGGAGGGCGCGGTCGTGGTTGGCGTCGACCTGCTGGAGGGGGCGCAGGCCGACCTCGCGCTGGCCGCCGACGTCGCCGACGAGCGGCAGGTCGAGGCGATGTACGCCGAGGTGCGCGACACCTACGGGCGCATCGACGTGCTGTTCAACAACGCCGGCATCTCCCCCACCGACGACGGGTCGGTCGTCGACACCGTGCTCGACGTCTGGGAGCGCGTGCAGGCGGTGAACCTGCGCTCGGTGTTTCTGTGCTGCAAGCACGGCATCCCGCACCTGCAGGCCGGCGGCGGCGGCTCGGTCATCAACACCGCGAGCTTCGTCGCCGTCATGGGCGCGGCGACCTCGCAGATCGCCTACACGGCGTCCAAGGGCGGCGTGCTGGCCCTCAGCCGCGAGCTCGGCGTGCAGTTCGCCAAGCAGAACATCCGCGTCAACGCCCTTTGTCCCGGGCCGGTCGACACGCCGCTGCTGCGCGAGCTGTTCGCGAAGGATCTCGAGCAGGCTCAGCGCCGATTGGTGCACGTGCCGATGGGCCGCTTCGCCGAGGCCCGCGAGATCGCGCACGCCGCGCTGTTTCTCGCCAGCGACGACGCCTCGTACATCAACGCCTCGACATTTCTCGTCGACGGCGGCCTGAGCTCGGCGTACACGACGCCGCTCTGACCGGCCGCACGTCGCGGATC
>DASZDB010000240.1:0-17942 GCA_035942495.1 Solirubrobacteraceae bacterium | reverse complement strand
GCACGAGCAGCGCTCCGAAGGCGCCCTGCAGCGCGCGCGCGCCGATCAGCAGCTCGACCGACGGCGCGATCGCGCAGATCAGCGAGGCCGCGCCGAAGCCGGCGGTCCCGATCGCGAAGATCCGCCGCCGCCCGTAGAGGTCGCCGAGCGCGCCCCCGACGAGGATGAGCGACGCGAGCAGCAGCAGGTAGGCCTCGACGACCCACTGCTGGTCGGCCAGCGAGGCGTCGAGGTCGGTGCGCAGCGCCGGGAGCGCGACGTTGACGACGGTCTGGTCGACGAACACGATCGCCGACCCGAGGATGCAGGCGATGAGCGTCAGCCGCTTGGCGCGGGCTTCGTCCATATCGGGCGAGACACTAGATTGCGAGCCGATGCGGCTGATCGACACCCGGCTCGACGGTCCCGTCCTCCTCGAACCCGTCGTCCACGGCGATGCCCGCGGGTTCTTCCTGGAGAGCTACCGGGCCAACGTGTGGGCCGAGCACGGCGTGGCGGACGAGTTCGTGCAGGACAACCACTCGCGCTCGGCGCGCGGCGTCCTGCGCGGGATGCACTTCGCGATCGGCGACGGCCAGGCGAAGCTCGTGCGCTGCGCGCGCGGCCGGATCCTCGACGTCGCGGTCGACCTGCGCCGCGCCTCGCCGACGTTCGGCGAGTGGGAGAGCGTCGAGCTCGACGACGAGCAGGGCCGCCAGATCTACATCCCGGTCGGCTTCGCGCACGGCTTCTGCGTGCTGTCGGACGTCGCCGACGTGACCTACAAGTGCTCGACGTACTACGACGACGCGGTCGAGCGCGGCTTTCGCTACGACGATCCCGACGTCGCCATCGCGTGGCCCGCGGACATCGAGCTGCTCGTGTCCGAGCGCGACGCGCACGCGCCGACGCTCGCGCAGATCGCGGGGGACCTGCCGTTCTGAGGGGCTACGGCGCGTTGCGCACGACGACCGCGTAGTCGCGGTTGAGCACCAGGTCGGCGTCGGGGTCGCCGCTCTCGCGGGCGAAGCGCACCTCGCCCGAGACGAAGCCCGCCAGGCGGCAGAGCGCCAGCAGCGCCGCCGGCACGAGCGGGTGCTTGCGCGTCGCGTCGGCAAGCGGGTTGACGGCCTCGACGACCGCCATGCCGCCCGGCGCGAGCTTGCGCCGCATGAGGGCCAGCAGCTCGCTGAGCTGCGCGGGCTCGAGGTGCTCGACGAGCTGCGCGGCGTGCATCGCGGGCACCGAGCCGTCGTCGAGCGCGGCCAGGCGCTCCGCCGCCTCGTCGAGCGCCAGCTCGAGGACCGGGCCGGCCGCCGTGGCCTCGCTCGCCGCCTCACCGAAGCGCAGGCCGCGCTCGCCGCGCTGCGAGCGCAGCACGAGCGTCTGCAGGCGCGCGATCGCCGCCTGCGTGTCGAGCGCCAGGTCGTCGAGCCGGTTGTCGATCTCGCGCAGGGCGTTGACGGTGAAGCGGCTCAGCTCGTCCTGGTGGTGGGTGTAGGGCCGCATCGCCGCCAGCGCCGCGCGACGCGCGGCGCCCTTCGGCCCCCCGGTCTCGCGGGCGTCGCGCCGCGGGTCGAAGGAGAGCTTGAGCTCGGCCGTCTCGACCCAGGAGTTCACGAGCCCGTCCCCGTTGTCGGCGCCCGTCATCCCGGCCATCCGAGCGCCCCGCTCCGTGCGCCGCTGCCCCGCGGCCAAGCGTTTGAGCCGCTCCCGCGCCGCCTGCCCGACCGCCTCCAGCGAGAAGCGCTCGGCGATCTCGCTCTGCGCGCGCGCGCCACGGGCCCGCGCCTGGGCCTGGTCGGTCCAGACCTCGCGCATGAGCTGCGCCGCGTGGTCGAGGTCGGGCTCCGCCCACGTCCCACTGGCGGGATAGCTCTCCCCCGCCGCGCCGACGAGCGTCTCGCGGTGGCGCACGAGATAGGAGTTCTCGGGCGTCATGAAGTCGAGGTTCGCGCTGAACCCCGTCGCGACGACCGGCTTGCCCAGGGCCATCATCTCGCCGAGCGTCAGGCCGAAGCCCTCCGCGCGGTGCAGCGAGACGTAGCAGTCGGCGTGGCGCATGAGCGCGGCCATCTCCGACGTCGCGAGGAAGCGGTCGACGATGTGGATGTCGGGGCGGTCGCCGGCCGCTTCGCGCAGGCGCGCCAGCCGCTCGGGCTTGAAGTCGCCGTTGTGGCTCTTGAGCACGAGCTGCGGACCCTCGCCCGGCGCGAACGCGCGGGTGAACGCCTCGACGAGCCCGAGCGGGTTCTTGCGCGCGAGCGTCGAGTAGAAGTCGAAGAGAAACAGGAAGGTGAAGCCCTCGGGCAGGTGCAGGTCCGCGACATCGCCGCCGGCGGCGGGCGCGACGATCGGCAGCGGGATCCGCAGCACCGGCACCGGCGAGACCTTCGAGATGATCTCCTGCACGTAGCGCGAGTAGACCCAGATCTCGTCGACGAGGCCGAACGCGCGATCCCAGCTGGACGGCACGACGTCGACCTCCCACGCCCAGACCCCGATCGTGTAGCGGTCGGCGAAGAAGTCGGCGCCGAGCTGCGCGTGCAGGCCCGGCAGCTCGGGCGCGTTGACGCAGACGAGGTTGAACGGCAGCTCGCCGTCGACGTGCAGGTCGGCGAAGTCCATCGTCTTGACCTGCGCGCGGCGCCCGTCGGGCGCGACGACGGCGGGCAGGTCGACGTCGACCGTCGTCGTGCGGACCGGGACCCCACCGGCGTGCAGCGCCTGGACGTAGAGCCGCGCAGCCTGACCGAGGCCGAGGCCGCCGCGCAGGTAGCCGACGGCGTTGACGCCGATCGACGCGAGCGTGGGGTTACGGCTCATGGTGGCGATGGTGCCACACGCCGTTGCCGCCCTCAGCGCCCGATCGTTCGCGTGAGCGCCTTCGCGTTGCGGCGCACACCGTCGACGAGCTCGCGGACGCCGGCCAGGCCCGCGCGCAGCTCCGGGTCGCCGACCTCGATCGGCAGCATCGAGTCCTGCAGCGTCGCGAGCGTCACGTCGGCATGGTGGACGGCGTCCACCGCCTCGTCGACGAAGCCCTTGGCGCCGGTCGAGGGCGCGCCCGGCGTCGGCGTCTCGAACGTCCGCGTCGGCAGGCCGTGGCGGGTGGCGAACTCGGTGTGTGTGCGCCGCGCACGCCCGTACGCCGACTGGACCGGGCCGAAGAGCATCTCCTCGAGCGCGTCGGCGTGGTGCTCGTCGAGCTGTTCGTAGGCGACGCCGAGCGCCGCGAGCGCCCGCGCAAGATCGTCGATCGCGTCGGCGACGGCGTCGAGGACGTCCTGGCGGGCTTGCCTGGTGTCGTAGGCCATCGTTCAGTCCCCTTGCTGTTGGTCGCGCAGCCGCGCGAGCTCCGTGGCGAGCGCCTGCTGGGCGGCGGCCAGGCCTTGCACGCGCTCGTCGAGCGTCTGCAGCACGCGCAGGATCTCCTCGTCGACGAGCCGCTGGTGAACGGTGTAGGGGCGCATCGCGCGCAGGACGGCCTCCCGTACGGCGCCGCGGGCGCCGCGCTCGCCGCCGGGCCCGGCCTGCGGGCCGGTCGCCATGCGCGCGCGAACGGCACCGAGGTCGAGCGTCGCGGTCTTGCCGGCGCCGTCGAGCGGCAACTGCATGACGCGCGCGAGGCGCTCGGCCATCGCACGGCCCGCGACCGCGGGCGCGTGGTGAGCGACGACCTCGGCGCGGGCCCGCTGCGCGCGCGCCTGCGCACCCTCGCGGTCGGCCAGCACCGCACGCATGCACGCGGCGGCGTGGTCGAGGTCCGGCTCGGCCCACTCGCCGTCGGCCGGATAGGGATCGTGGCCGGGGCCGATCGCCACCATCCGTGCGTCGACCGGCAGCGAGTTGAATGCCGTCACGAACTCGCGCGAGCCGCCGTAGTTCGTCGCGATGACCGGCGTCTCGAGCAGCATCGCCTCGGCGATCGTCAGCCCGAAGCCCTCCGAGCGGTGCAGCGACACGTAGCAGTCCAGCTCGCGGATGAGCGCGTTCTTGTCCTCGGTCGGAAGGTGCGCGTCGATGACGGTGATGCCGGCGTGCGTCCCGGCCGCCGCCAGCACCTCGGCGTGTTCGGCTGGCGCCCGCTCGCCGCCGAGCGTCTTGAGCACGAGGCCAACGCGCTCGTCGTCGCCGAAGGCGCGGACGTACGCGTCGATCAGCCCGAGCGGGTTCTTGCGTGCGACGACGCTCGCGTAGTCGTAGACGAGGCCGAAGAGGAAGCGGTGCGGGGGCAGCCCGAGGGCGTCGCGGCCGGCCGCTGAGATGACCGGCTCTGGCACCGGCATCGGGACGTGGACGACGGGCACCGGCGCCACCGCGGCGAAGATGTCGGCGACGAACCGCGAGCCTGCCCAGACCTCGTCGACGAGATCGAAGGCGCGCACCCAGCGCCCGTGCACGGCCGAGACCTCCCACCACCACATCCCGATGACGTGGCGTCCGTCGAAGGCGCCGGCGCCCAGCTCGGCGCGGGCGCCGGTCATCGCATCGGGGTTCGCGCAGACGAGCGTGATCGGATGCTCCGGGGTGTCGGTCGGGGCACCCTCCTGCGAGCGCGGCGCACCGCGGCTGGAGAGCCCCACGCGCGCGACGGCGACCCCCGCGGCCTGCAGCGCGCCTGCGACATGGCGCGCGGCCTCCCCCACGCCGACCGTCGCGTCGAGGTAGCCGGCGAGGTTCACGCCGACCGGCAGTCCGGGCGCTCGCGGGGGTGCGGACACTGATGCGAGGCTACCTCCCGGCCGTGCGCGACGTCCGCAGCGGCGGGCTGCCTGCCGCCGCTCACGGCCGGCTCAGGGCGCGGCTGTGCGCCCCGCGGCCGCAAGTACCCTACGCCGATGGTCGTCCCGAACTCGAAGGCGCCGGACGCCGTCGTCGTCAACGACCTCGCCAAGACCTTCGTCGTCCCGCGCGAGCGCTCGCATACGCTCAAGGAGCGGGCGCTGCACCCGCTCGGCCGGCGCCACGCCGACCAGCTCGACGCGCTGAGCGGCGTGTCGTTCAACGTCGCCGCCGGCGAGTTCTGCGGGATCGTCGGGCGCAACGGCTCGGGGAAGTCGACCCTCCTGAAGTGCCTGGCCGGGATCTACCGCGCGGACCGCGGCACGATCCACGTCCGCGGGCGGATGTCGGCGTTCATCGAGCTCGGCGTCGGCTTCAACCCCGACCTCGCCGCCCGCGACAACATCATCGCCAACGGCATCCTGCTCGGCCTCACCGCCTCGCAGGCGCGCCAGCGCGTCGACGCGGTGATCGCCTTCGCCGAGCTCGAGGAGTTCGCCGACCTGAAGCTCAAGAACTACTCGTCGGGCATGCACGTCCGGCTGGCCTTCAGCGTGATGATCCAGGTCGATGCCGACATCCTGCTCATCGACGAGGTGCTCGCCGTCGGCGACGCCTCGTTTCAGCAGAAGTGCTTTGACGTCTTCAACGACCTGCGCGACCGCGGCAAGACGATCCTGCTCGTCACCCACGACATGGGCAGCGTCGAGCGCTTCTGTCACCGGGCGATCCTGCTCGAGCGCGGCGAGGTCGTGGCCGCGGGCGATCCGCACGAGGTCGCGACACGGTATCTCGACATCAACTTCAAGCGCGACGAGCCGACCGTCGCGCAGCCGCAGGAGCGCGGCGGCTCAGGCGAGGCGCGCGCCGAGGAGATCTGGGTCGAGGACGCGCTCGGCGAGCACAAGACGGCGCTGCAGCAGGGCGAGCGTTGCGTCGCGCGCGTGCGCGTGAAGGTCACGCAGGCCGTGGAGGACCCGTCCTTCGCCATCGCCTTCGTCAACGAGCAGCACCAGAACCACTTCGTCGCCGCGACCGCCCTCGAGCAGGAGCGCACCGGCCGCTTCGAGGCCGGCGAGGAGCTGATCTTCTCGGTGGAGTTCGACAACCGGCTCGGCCCCGGCCGCTACCACCTGTCGTTTCAGATGGCCCAGCGCGGCGGCGGCGAGGACATCATCGATCGCTGGGAGCGCGTGACGTCGGTCGTCGTCGTATCGTCGCGCTCGGCGGGCGGGCTCGTCGATCTGCCCTGCGACATGAGCATCGCCCGGGTCGCCCGCGGCCGGTCGAGCGTCGTCGAAACGCTCTCGTGAGCGTCGTCGAGCGCGTCGTCCCGGCGCAGCTGCCCCCGGCTCGCGAGGTCAAGGGCCCGACGGCGCTGGCCGGCAGCTTTTCGCGGTTCGTCCATCTGACGTGGACGCTGGCGGTGCAGGACTTCAAGCTGCGCTTCTTCGGGTCGATCCTGGGCTACCTCTGGCAGCTCATGCGCCCGCTGATGCTCTTCGGCGTCCTGTACGTCGTCTTCACGCAGGCGATCAGGATCGGTGCCGGGATCGAGTACTTCGCGCCGACGCTGCTGATGAACATCGTGCTCTACACGTTCTTCGGCGACGCGACGGGGGGCGCCGTGAGATCGGTCGTGGAGCGCGAGAACCTCGTGCGCAAGATCCACTTCCCGCGCCTCGTGGTGCCCGGCGCCGTCGTGCTGACGGCGATGTTCAACCTCGCGCTCAACCTCTTCGCCGTGGCGATCTTCGTGTTCGCCTCGGGGGTGCCGGTGCGGTTGTCCTGGCTCATGCTGCCACTGCTGATCATGGCGCTCGTGGTGTTCGCGACCGGCATCGCGATGCTGCTCTCGGCGCTCTACGTGCGCCTGCGCGACGTGGGGCCGATCTGGGAGGTCATCATGCAGGTGCTCTTCTACGGGACGCCGATCATCTACGTCATCGAGCTCGTCCACGTGGAGTGGCTGCAGCAGCTCATGATGATGAACCCGCTCGGCGCGATCCTGCAGCAGGTGCGCCACACGGTGATCGACCCGGGAGCGCCGTCGGCGGCCGAGGCGATCGGCGGAGCGCCGTACCTGCTGATCCCCGCGGGGATCGTGCTGGGGCTGTTCGCGCTGGGCTACTGGGTCTTCAGCCGCGAGGCGCCGCGGATCGCCGAGGACCTCTGACCGGTTGAGTCCGGGGCGCTGGGGAAGCCCGGCGTGCCCGCGACGGCGAGGCTCGTGTAGAACGCCTCGAGCGCCTCGATCCGCCGCTCCCAGGCGTAGTCGGCGGCGGTCATGCGGCCGGCGGCGGCCAATCGCTCGCGCAGGCCGGCGTCCGCGAACAGCCGGGCGATCGCGCCGCTCACCGATTCCACCGTCGGCTCGGGGATGAGGCAGTTCTCGCCGTCGAAGCAGAAGTCGCGGTTGCCGTGGGCATCGGTGCAGACGACCGGGGCACCGGCCGCCATCGCCTCGAGGGCCGGCAGGCAGAACCCCTCGTGCGTCGACGTCTGCACGAACACGGTCGCCTCGTTGAACAGCCGGTTGACCTCGCTGTCGGACGGCCGCTCGACGTAGGTGGCGCCGTGCAGCGGGCCCAGCTCGGGCTCCACGCCGAACAGGCACAGCTCCGGGCGCCCGTCCGGCAGCGCCTTCCAGGCGTCGAGCGTGAGGGGCAGGTTCTTGAGCGGGTTCATCCGGCCCAGCGCCAGCAGCATGTCCTCGCGTCGCTGCACGTCATCGAGCGGGCGGAAGTTCTCCAGGTCGATGCCCGGCGGGATCACCGTCGGCTCACGTCCGAGGGCGCGCAGCCCGGCCGCGTTGTAGCCGGAGATCGTCATGTAGGCGAACTCCTCGCGGTAGGAGGCGAGCACCCCGTCGCGCAGTGGCTGGCTGGTCGGGTAGTACGAGGTCTCGATGTCCTGGACGAAGAACACCGGGATGCCATGCTCGACCGACGCGCGCCACACCGCGGCTGCCGTCCTCCACCAGGTGGCGACCTTGATCGCCGGCTCGCGGGACAGCGCGACGGCCAGCGACCCGTAGTCGGCGAACGACCGGACCGGCACGTCGAGATCGAACCAGTCCGGCGGACCCGCGCAGGTGAACAGCTGCACGTCGTGGCCGCGGGCGGCGAGCCGGTTGAGGTGCTCGAAGATGTCGCGGTGCCCACCGCCGACGCCGCTGTCCTCGGTGACGTAGATGACGCGCAGGCGTCCGTCGGGCGTGATGACCGGACGCTCCTCGAAGAACCCGCGCCAGCGCTTCCAGAAGTGGTCCTGCGAGGCCTGCTCGCGCTCCCCGACGACCGTGGGCCGCGTCGCCGACTCGGGATGCTCGAGCACCGCCCGGGGCTGATAGCGGACGCGGTGGCCGGCCTGCCACGCGCGCAGGCACCAGTCGACGTCCTCGTAGGCCATCGGGTAGCGCTCGTCGAGCAGGCCGATGGCGTTGATGATCGCGCGGCGGACGTACATGCACGCGCCGGTCACGGCGAGCACGTCGCACTCGATGTTCGCCGGGCCGTGGTGGGCGGACTGGAAGCGATAGCGGTGGTCGAACCACTGCGGCGCGCCGATGTTGCGGTACACGCCGGCGTGCTGGATGCGGCCGTCGGGATACAACAGCCGAGCGCCGACGATGCCGATGTCCGGCGCGCTGTAGGCCTCGTGCTGCAGGAAGGCCAGCCAGTCCGGGTTACGGGCGACGATGTCCGAGTTCAGCAGCACCACGTCGTGGGACGGATCGACGGCGGCGAGACCGCGGTTGGCATTGGCGGCGAAGCCGCGGTTGGCCGTCCCGAGGATCCGCCGGTTGACCCCCCGGACACCCCGCAGCGCCTGCAGATGCTCGGCTGAGCTGGCGTCGTCGGCCACGATGATCTGCACGCGCGAGCGCTTCGTGGTGCGGCGGATGCTCTGTACCGCCTCGGCGACGAGCGCGGGGTCGCCGTACGTCGGGATGACGACGGTCACGGGCCGGCCGTGCTGGCGGTACCAGCGCTGCACCTGTCGGGGTTCGATGACCTCGTCGGGGTTCGTGTGCGCGTGGGGGGTGTGCGCGACGCGGTCGGCGAGGGGCGTGTAGCGCAACGGGAACGTCGCGGCGCGCCTGAGTAGCTCAGCGCCGCCGGCGTAGCGATAGGTCAGCGCGATGCGCTCGGCGATGCTGCGCCGCTCGGGTTCGGATGGGCCGTCGCTCACGAATTGCCCCGCATCGCGCGCAGCGGGCGCGTGACCTTCCATGACGTGGATGCGTAGACGACCTCCAGCTTCTCGGCGAGATCCTCGTTCTGATGCTCGAGGTGAGCCACCCGGGCCTCCAGGTCCGCGCGCACCTGCTCGGCGAGGGTGGCACGCGCCTCCCAATCTCGCTGGATGCTCTCGGCGTTCTGCGCGCGCTCGGTCCACGCGCGCAGCAGCTCAGCCAGGCTGTGGGCCTCGTGGACGTCGGATGCGATGACGACGTCGCCGCCGGCGCTGGGGATCGGGCCGTCACTGCACAGCGCGATGCCGTACAGCGCCCGCTCGGGAACGACGCCCGCAACCTTGCCGAACTCGACGTCCAGTGGCCGGGCGTCGTCGCTGCCGAGCGACGACTCGCGCAGCACGGCGGTGGTCAGGAAGGTCTGTTGGTAGCGCAGCTCGACGGTGGCGAAGCGACCGTCCAGCGCGTCCACGAACTGTGTCAGCGTCAGCTCGCGCTGGTGGTAGGGGTTGTCCTCGAGGTACTCGTCGGCGTTCGGCGTCGACACGACGAGGATGCCGCCGGGCGATAGCACGCGGCGAAACTCGTCCAGCGCCAACTCGGGCTCCGCAACATGCTCGATGGTCTCGAACGAGACGACGAGATCGAACGTCGCGTCGTCGAAGGGCAGTTCGGCCACGTCGCCCTCGCGCACGTCGATGCCGTGTGCGCCGCGCGCATGAGCAACGGCGGCCGGGTCGATGTCGATTCCCACGACCGACGCGGCATCGGCAGCGGCGAGCATCGCGCTGCCGTAGCCCTCCCCGCAGGCGGCGTCGAGGACGTCGCGACCGCGCGCCAGTCGTGCGGCGAGCCGGTAGCGAGCCAGGTGCTCGGCAAGCACCAAGGAGCCGGCGAAGGCCTTCGGGATCAGCCGTTCGCCGGTGGCCTCGAGTCCGGGTGTACCCATGGCCGCTCCAGCCGGCCGGCCGGCTTGGGTCGGTTCATCAGAAGCCATCGGGCGCCTATCGTAGTAGCCGCCGCGCGCAACGATCCCTGCGTCGTAGCACGCTGTGCGGCGTGCTCGCCGGGCTCATCCGTAGTACCGCAGCGCGGTCAGGATCTGCGCGTACATCGACCAGCTGACGGCAATGATCGCGGCGCCCGCGGCGAGTAGCGGGCCTGCGCGGCGGCCACCCGCGCGGATGGCAAGCCCGACGAGCGCTCCGTAGAGGGGCAGCAGTGGCAGCAGATACCGCGCCTGTTCGAATCGCTTGCCGCCGCTGGTACGCCAGTAGTCATAGCCCGCCAGGCCGATCACCCCGAGCAACCCGGCAACCGCGACCATCCAGATGACGATCTCCCAGCGGCGGCGTGCGACGGCGCGTCGCTCGCGGATGAGGGTGGTGATCGCCAGCGCGACGACCACCCATGCGACCCCCTTCGCCGCGGAGTAGACCCACTCCGGGAAGGCGTAGTCCAGCCACCCGAAGTGACCGACGAAGCCGCGAAACCAGATGTCGTAGAACGGATCGGGCGCCGAATGCATCGGGCTGAAGACACCGAGACTCGGCAGGAACAGCTGCCAGGTGTAGGACAGCGCCTCGCGCAGATTGCCCGTGGCACCGATCGGCGCGACGGCCGCGCCGCCGCCCGCCGCCAGCGACGAGGCCGCACCCCATACCGGTCGCTGCCAGACCAGATCCGACATCACGACGTACGCGACGAGCGGCAGCACGAAGGCGACGACGCCGAACGCCACGGAGCGCGCCGCGGAGCGGCGCCGGTGGCCCGGGGCGGCCACGATCGCCAGCACAAACCCGAGGGCGAACGACGGTACGAACGCGATCATGGTCGCCTTGGCAAGTGCACCCGCGCTGAGGGCAAGCCCGACGGCCAACGCGCGGCGAGGGGTGATGCCGCGCCGCAGCAGCCGGGCCAGCCCGAAGAACAGCGCGGCCGCTGCGCAAAAGAGCAGCCCGTCGTTGTTGACGCCGCTGCCGATGAAGCCGAAGAGGGGTTGCAGGGCGACCACCAAGCCGCCCCCCGCCCACGCCCACGGCGTCGTGGGGAACAGTTCGCGCAGAAACAGCGTCGAGAAGAAGGCTGTGGCCCCGGCGAGGAGCGCCGACAGAACGCGCATGAGCCCGATGCGCGTGAGCAGGTCGTCTGACGGTGACGCGTGATAGACGAGCGCCTGCAGCGAGTAGTACAGCGGCGGATTGTTCGTCGCGGTCGCGACGTCCCCACTGCCGACCCGGCTCGGTGCGCGCTCCCGCGCTGCTTGCAGCGCTTGCCGCTGACTTTCGCGAAGCGGTACGCGAGTCAGCGAGTTGCCGACGACGGATGGGAAATCAACGGCGGTGAGCGTGGCGTTGATCTCGGGCGAGTAGACCTCGAGCGGCGCCCCGCCCTTGGGCAGGCGTCCGGTTTCAGCGAAGTACTGCACATAGGCGATATGGGCGTTCTCGTCAGGAACATGAAACGGCGGCACGAGAATTCCCCATGCGGTGGCGTTGAGCACCGCCACGAGCGCTATCCACCGACTGGCGCGCGGCGGGCGGCCTGCGCCGCGCAGCGCGTGGAACGACGCGCGGGCGAGCGGGCGGATCATGGGCGTGGGAGCCGCAGCATCACCACAGCGTCCGCAGGACGGCGATCACGGCCAGCCCAGCCAACACGACGACCGCCCACGGCGCCGTCTCGCCCCACAGTCCCGGAACGTTCATCGCGTCGACGATCCGGCCCGCCCGGACGAAATGCGACTGGCGGCGGCTGGAGACGTACAGCGCACTGATGCGCCCGTCGGCGATACGGCGCCCGATCCGAGCGGCGACCCCTCGGCTGCTCGCCGAGCCGGCGACCGCGATGTCATGTGTCCCGCGGTTGGTCAGGCAGAGCTGCGCGCTGCTGATGTCGCGCGAGATGGCGCGATCGAGCGGAAGCGACACTGCCCCCTGCTGCCAGCCGCGGCGAAGCCTGCCGCGGACGAGCAGGTTGCCTTCTGCATCGCGCAGGTACACCTCGACCGGCTGTCCGGCCCGGTAGTAGGTACCGATCGTCATGGCCAGGGAGCCGGTGTCCCGTGGCACCTGCTGATCGGACTGGCACAGCACCTCGTCCGCGGACAGGACCGCTACGAATTCGGCGGGACGGACGCCGTTGGAGCCGAGAATCGCAGGACGCGGTTGCGACCCTTGCACAACGATCGCGACCGCGAGTGCGATCAGTCCTCCGATCAGCACGATTCGGCGACCGGTACGAGATGTGGTGTCGAACATGAACCGCTGACAAATCGCGATCGTGGGGCGGTGCCGGCTGCCGTGCGCAACCTATCGCGGCACACCGAATCCGCGGCGCAGGAGGGCCCCATCTCCGATCACCGGTAGCGTGCGCCGACATGCCGCCGCAAGCGGCTGTTCTCACCGTTCCGTGGAGGGCACGCTGAAGTCATGGCTGGGAATGATGGTGCGCAAGCGCCCGGGGCCGCTCGCGGTGGAGGAGCTGTGACGGCGCTGCGCGACCGGCCACTGCGGCTCCTCGGCGACCGGCCGCTCGGCTTCGTCGTGCGCAACGTCGCCCAACCGCGCAACTACGTCGCACTCGTGAACATGACGCGCCGTTACCCGCACCCGCTCGAGGCCGCGCAGCGCTACTTCCGCGGACGCGGTAGCTACCCCGTGCAGTTTGCCGTCCGCACGCCGACCGGCACGATGCACCCGACGCTGTGGTCCTACCACGACATGATCACGCTCCACGAGATGTTCTGCCGTGAGGACTACGCCGTGCCTGCCGCGCCGCCGACCGTCGTTGACGTCGGCTCGAACATCGGCCTCTCGGCGCTCTACTTCCTGACGCGCGGACCACGGGTGCACTGCCACCTGTACGAGGCGGTCCCGCGTAATGTCGAGCGCCTGCGCCAGAACCTCGCGCCGTTTCAGGGACGTTTCGAGGTCCAGGAGGTCGCGGTCGCCGACTTCGACGGCGAGGCCGCGTTCGGCGTCGAGGAGACGGGCCGCTACGGCGGCCTGGGTGTTGATCTGCCGGACACGACGACGGTTCGCTGCCGGCACATCAACTCCGTGCTCGAGGACGTGCTCGCGACCGCTCATCGCATCGACGTGCTGAAGATCGACGTCGAAGGTCACGAGGCCAAGCTCGTCGCGGCCATCCGCCCCGACCTGCTCGCGCGCATCGAGCTGATCTACGCCGAGACGGTCGACGTCGACATCCGCACTCCGGCAGGGTTCGAGGCGACCGAGGCCTGCGACACGCTACGCCTGCGCAACATCGCGCTCACGCGCGGCTGAGCCCACGCCCGGCGGGCGGTCAGTCGCGGCGGCGCAGCCCGAGGATCGAGAGCAGGAACGACGAGAAGAAGATCTGCAGCCCGGTGATGACGAGCGCCGCCGACGTCACCGCGAGCCGTTCCTCCGACAGCGCGCCGAAGCCGCGATCGAACCACATGCCGACGATGATCGCCCCGGCGACCAGCCCGGCGGCGAGGATCGCGCCGCCGAGCATGAGACCGTGCTCGAGCCGGAAGCGCGCGCGCATGCGGTCAAACCACGGGTCCTTCTCGTTCATGAAGTACGTGCCGTAGGCGTGCGCGCAGAGCCCGAGCGCGACGATCTGCGTGCCGACGATGCACAACAGCTCGCCGCCGATGATCGTGTGCAGGCTCCACTCACGGCCGAAGATCGGGATCTCGGCGAGCGCGATGAACGTGATGAGCAGACCGAGCATGAGCAACGCGGCGCCCGGCACGATGAACAGGTGCGTCGGGCTGTGGACGAGCAGGAAGCGCAGGTGGCGCCAGCCGTCGCGCCAGCGCGAGAGCTTCGTCGTACCGCCGCGCGGCATGTACGAGATCGGAAACTCGCGGATGTCGAGCTTCTCCTTCGACGCGCGGATGACCATCTCCGAGGCGAACTCCATGCCGGTCGTGCGCAGGTCGAGCGTCGGCAAGACGTCGCGCCGGAAGCCGCGCATGCCGCAGTGCGCGTCGCGGATGCCCGTGCGGAAGAAGAGGTTCAGCGTGCCACTCAGCAGCGGGTTCCCGATGTAGCGGTTGACCCAGTGCATCGCGCCCGGCTGGATGTTGTCCATCCGGTCGCCCATGACGAGCTGGGCACCGTCGCGCAGCTGCTCGACGAAGTTCGGGATATTGTCGAACGGATAGGTCATGTCGGCGTCGAGCATGACGATGTACTCCCCGCGGGCGGCGCCGAAGCCGGCGAGATAGGCCGAGCCGTACCCGCGGCGCGGCTCGTGGACGACGCGCGCGCCCGCCGCAGCCGCGAGCTCGGCGCTGCCATCCTCGGAGTCGTTGTCGGCGACGACGACCTCGCCCACGATGCCGGCTGCGGCCATCGCCTCCTGCGAACGCCGCACGCACTCCTCGATGTTCTCGGCCTCGTTGAGGCATGGGATCACCACCGAGACCTCGATCGCCAGCGTCGAGGGGACGAGCGCGTCCAGACCGTTGGGTGTGCTTTCGATCGAGGCCATCGGAGCTCCTCAGCGAGTATCGGCTTGAGCCTCGCAAGACATGAACGCATGAGCGCCCGAATGTTGCGCTCGGAGGCCAAGCTTAGTCGCTCCGCCCGCACACGCCGGGGCCCGCGCGGATCGCAGCGCGCGGCTTTGACAGTCTCCTACGGCGCGTGAAGATCCTCGTCGTCTACGACTGCCTGTTTCCCCACACGATCGGCGGCGCCGAGCGCTGGTATCGCAACCTCGACGAGCGGCTGGCCGGCGAGGGGCACGACGTCACGTACCTGACGCTGCGTCAGTGGGATCGCGGCGTGCGCCCCGAGGTCGCCGGCGTGCGCGTGCGGGTCGCGGGGCCGCGGCTGAGCCTCTACGCGAGCGGACGCCGGCGGATCGCGCCGCCACTCGTGTTCGGCGCGGGCGTGCTCGTGCACCTGCTGCAGCACGGGCGCTCCTACGATGTCGTGCACACGGCGTCGTTTCCGTACTTCTCGCTGCTCGCGGCCGGGCTGCTGCGGCGCCCGTCGCGCTACCGGCTCGTCGTCGACTGGCACGAGCTGTGGACGCGCGAGTACTGGCGCGAGTACCTGGGGCCGGTCGGCGGGCGGATCGGCTGGAACGTGCAGCTGCGCGGGCTGCGGCTTCGCCAGCAGGCGTTCTGCTTCGCGCGCATGACCGCGGCGCGGCTGCGCGCCGAGGGCGTGCGGGGCCCGGTCGTCGTGCTGCCCGGCGAGTACGCGGGCTCGCTGGACACCTCGCAGCCGCGCCCCGCGCGGCCCGAGGTCGTGTTCGCCGGACGGCACATCCCCGAGAAGCGAGTGCCCGCGCTCGTCGATGCGTTCGCGGTGGCGCACGAGCGCGCCCCCGACCTGCGACTCGTGATCTATGGCGACGGCCCCGAGCGCGACGAGGTGCTCGCGCGGATCGCGGCCCGCGGGCTCGGTGACGTGGCCCGCGCGCCGGGCTTCGTCTCCGCCGCGGAGGTCGAAGACGCGGTCGAGCACGCGCTCTGCCTCGTGCTGCCCTCGCGCCGGGAGGGCTACGGGCTGGTCGTCGTCGAGGCCGCCGCCCGCGGCGTACCCAGCGTGGTCGTCGCCGATCCCGACAACGCCGCCGTCGAGCTCGTCGACGAGGGCGAGAACGGCTTCGTCGCGGCGTCGGCGGGTGCCGAGGATCTGGCGGCCGCCATCCTGCGCGTCCGCGACGCGGGGCCCGCGCTGCGCGACCGCACCGCGGCGTGGTTTGCGCGCAACGCCGAGCGACTCTCGCTGCGCTCCTCGCTGGACACCGTCGTGGCGGCATACGGGGAAGCCCGGCGGTGACGCCGCTCGCGAGCGTCCTGATCGGCGCCTACAACAATGCGGCCACGCTCGACCGGGCGATCGACGCGATTCTCGGGCAGACCGTCAGCGACCTCGAGCTGCTGGTGATCGACGACGGCTCGGGCGACGAGACGCCGGCGGTCATCGCCGCGGCCGCGGCCCGCGACGCGCGCGTGCAGACGCTGACGATGCCGCGCAACGTCGGCATCTCGCGGTCGCTCAACGAGGGGCTGCGCGCGGCGCGGGCCCCCGTCGTCGCCGTGCAGGACGCCGACGACTACTCCGCCCCCGAGCGGATCGAGCGCCAGCTCGCGGTCCTCGCCGCCCGGCCCGAGGTGGCCGTCGTCGGCTCGCGGATGCACGAGGTCGACCTCGCCGGACGGCCGCTGGCGCCGCGCACGTCGTTTCGCGCCGGCGACGTCAACGACGTGCTGCTGCGGTTCAACCCGATCCCCAACACGTCGGCGGCCTTCCGCCGCGAGGCGGCGCTGGCGCTGGGCGGCTACGACCCGCGCTACCGCTACGCGATGGAGTACGACCTCTGGCTGCGGCTCGCCGACGACCACGTCCTCGTCGCGCTCGACGAGCCGCTCTCGACACGGGTGATGTCGACGACGAACGTCGCCGCGCGCGCCGACCGAGCACAGACCGGCGAGGCGCTCGCAATCCGCCTGCGCACGCTCGCGCGTCGGCGCACCCTGCGCGGCGCGGGCGGGCTCGTCGTGCCGGCCGTCGCCTGGCTGACGCCGGTGCGCCTCAAGCGCGCGCGGCGCCGGCGGCTCGGCCAGGCGCCGTGAGCACCGCGTCGTAGGCGGCCGCGACGCCGGAGAGCATCTGCTCGATGCTGAACTGCGTGGCCGCGCGCTCTCGCGCCGCCGCGCCCAGCCGCTCGCGCTCGGCCCGATCGCACGCGAGGGTCGACAGCGCCGCCTTCCACGCGCCGACGTCGCCGGCAGGCACGACGATGCCGGCGTCGCCGACCGCCTCCGGATTGCCCGGACCGTCGGAGACGACGAGCGCCAGGCCCTGCGCCATCGCCTCCAGCACGGCGAACGACAGCCCCTCGCGCGTCGACGGCAGCACGAAGACCTCGGCGGCGGCCAGCAACCGGGCGCCGTCGCGCCGAAAACCGAGCGGCCGGATGGCGGGCGAGGCCAGGCCGGCGACCTCGCCGGCCTGCGGCCCATCGCCGGCGACGAGCAGCACGACCGGCGCACCGCCGGCGGCGCAGGCGCTCGCCGCGGCGACAGCGGTCAGCACGCCCTTGCGCTCCGACAGCTCACCGAGGAAGAGGACCGCGACATCGCGCTCGGTGAGCCCCAGCTCCGCGCGCGTTGCGGCGCGCTGCGCCGGGGCCGGCGCCGGCAGCGCGACGCCGTTGTGGACGACCGTCAGCCTCGGCGCCAGGCGCGGCCCGAGCAGCGCCGCCAGCTCGTCGCGCTCGGCGTGCGAGGTGCACAGCGTGGCGCCGGCCGCGCCGACGGTCGCCCGCATCCCTCGCACCGCGGCCGCCCGGCGCGCGCCCTGCGCGCGGCGCAGGAAGTGCAGCCCGTGCGTCGTGAACACCGCTGGCCGCCCGTGCAGCAGCGGCAGTGCGAGCATCGCCGTCACGTCCCCGTGCACGTGGACGAGGTCCGCCCGGCGCGCCACCTGCGCGGCCCGCGGCCACCGGACCGGGAGCGAGACGGCCGCGGCCGCCGGCGAGGGTCCCGCCGCCAGCGGGGCGCGCGCGTGCTCGAAGCCGGGCAGCCCCTGCAGCCGGTCGATGTAGGTTTCCGCCCCGCCGCCGCGGTGGGGCAGGATGTGCAGGACACGGGTCACCGGCGGCTATCTTGCCGGGCGCGATGGACCAACGCACGTCGCCCGAGACCTGCCCGATCTGCGCGACAACGCTCGGGCCCGCTGTCCTGCACGCGCCCGACCGCCTGCACGGCACCCCTGGCCGGTTCGGGGTCGCGGTCTGCGCGGGCTGCGGCGCCGGCGTCACGCTGCCGCGCGTCGGCGCGGCGCAGCTCGCCGCCTTCTACCCAGGGTCCTACGCGCCCTACGAGGCGCGCGCCAACCCGCTCGTCGGCGCGATCTCGCGCGTCATCCAGGCCTGGCAGGGCTGGCGCGCACGGCGCACGCCCCCGATCGCCGCGGTCACGTCGCTGCCCGCCGGGCACGGTCTCGACGTCGGCTGCGGT
>DASZDB010000239.1:0-3758 GCA_035942495.1 Solirubrobacteraceae bacterium | reverse complement strand
GTCGCCGAGTAGAACCAGCGCGCGACGCCGCTCGCGAGCGCGGGGTAGAAGTTCGCGACCTCGACCTCGACGCGCATCCGCGCGGTCGCAGCGTCGACGGGCGCGCAGCGCTCGACCTCGATCTGCAGATAGCCGTCGGCGCCGTGCCCGGCGCGCGAGACGAGCACCCCGCTGGCGATGCGCCAGCGCACGACCCCGCGCGTCGCGTCCATCCAGTACTGCGGCGCGTGGAAGCGCAGCAGCACGAACGGCCGCGTCAGGAACACGACGGCGCGCTCGTCGTCGTCGTACTTCACGCGGATCACGCCCAGCGTCCAGCGCGACAGAAAGCGCCAGTACGTGCGCGCGAGACGCTCGAGGTGCATCGGCGACCAGAGCTCGTCGAGCGCGGTCGGCGGCAGCGTCAGCTCAGCCGCCTGAACGGAGCGCACCGCCCCGTTGGCGTCCATCGTGGTGTCGTCGGAAGGCTCCGTGAGGACCGCCTGCGCGACGCGGCGCGGCCGGTCGCGCCGGCGCTTGGCGGTGATTACGGACGCCGCCGTCAGCGCAGCCGCGGCCGCGATCACGAGGGCCCGGTTTCCCATCCGCGCACACGCTACCCAGGCTGCGTCATGCAGTTGCGGCGACTGGGTACTGTCGCGCCATGTCACTCGAACGAGCAACCGCACCCGATCCGCATGACCTGCTGCCGGCCGCGCCGTCGTTCTCCGTCGAGAGCGACGACGTGCAGGACGGCCAGCCGCAATCCGCGAAGTACGCGCACTCCAGCGCCGGCGGCGAGAACGTCTCGCCGCACCTGCGGTGGTCCGGCTTCCCGGAGGAGACCAAGAGCTTCGCCGTGACGTGCTACGACCCCGATGCCCCGACCGGCAGCGGCTTCTGGCACTGGGTCGTCTTCAACATTCCGGCCGATACGACGGAGCTGCCCACCGGCGCGAGCCCCGACGGGCTGCCCGCGGGCGCGATCGAGGTGCGCAACGACTACGGCGAGTTCGGCTACGGCGGCGCCGCGCCCCCCGGCGGCGACATCGCGCACCGCTACGTCTACACGGTCTTCGCGGTCGACGAGGAGCAGCTCGACATCCCGCAGGAGGCCTCGCCCGCCTACGTCGGCTTCAACCTCACGTTCCACACGCTCGCCCGCGCGGCGCTGCGGCCGACGTTCCAGGTCGAGGGGTAGCGCAAGGTGCGGTGGGTCAGGCGGCGGGCGCCGACTTCACGCGCACGTAGCCGATCTCGCCTGCGCCGATGGCGGTGAAGCCGAGCGCCTCGGCCGTCGCCTGCGTCAGATCCCACGAGTAGCCGGTGTGGAAGGGGCCGCGGTCGATGACCGGCACGACGATCTGGCGGCCGCCGTACGTCATGGCGACGAGCGTTCCGCAGGGCAGCTGCTTGTGCGCGACGCCGTGCATGTCGGGCGTCAGCGTCTGGCCGCACGCGGTCTGCTGGCCGAAGAAGCCGGGGCCGTAGAACGTCGCCCTCCCGGCCCGGTAGACCGCGACCCTGGCGATCGGCGCGGCGGAGCTCGAGGCCGACGCGCGGCGCCGACCCGAGACGATCGCGCGGAGGCTGATGCGCCCTACCCGGTCGGCGGTCCAGGAGACCTCGAAGCGACCGGTGCTGCGAATCCGCGCGCGGGCGACGTTGCGCCAGCCGCGCTGCGGGTCCAGGCGCTGCAGGACGATATGGCGGCGCGCGTTGCTGGGCACCGTTCCGCGGGCGACGATGCGCCGGTGCAGGACCGCGATCGGCTCTACGACGAGCGACTGCGTGCCTGGATCGCCGTAGCCCATGCCGCCGGTCGTGGCGGGCAGCACCTTGGGCATCGCCGCGCCGCCGGTGTCGGAAGCCGCGGATGCGGCGCTCGCGGCGCACAGCGAAAGGCCCGTGCAGAGCACGGCGACGAAGACTGCTCGATCGCAACGGAGGTCAAACATGGGTGATTGGCGGCCTACGAGGTGAGCTGACGGGCTCGCGCTTTCCAAGCGCTACGGCCTGTGCTGGGCCGATTCGCCCCGGCGGTCCGGTGTCCATCCGGTCCGCATTGGGTCCCCCGCTCACCGGACGCGGACGTCCGGCGATTCGGCACTGCGCGGCAGGTTACAGCGTTTATCCGAGTCGTGACAGCTGACTTCGCCGTCGTGGATCTATGGCTTCGGAAGCCGCTCCAGCATCGACTGCAGCGTCTGGCGCCCGACGGCCATGCCGATCTGGGCGAGCTCGGCAGCGGCCTGGATCGTCGTGGTGATGAGCTCGGCGGCCGGCGACGTGTCAGGCTCGCCGGCGCGGCCGTCGGGGGCTGCGTATCCGGCGGCGGGGATCTTGCGCTGCGGCGCCACTCGCGGACGGACCGGCCGCTCGGCGGCGGGTGCGGCCTTCGCAGCGCGCGGCTTGCGCGGCGCAGCGGGCTTGGCCGCCGCGCGGACGGCGCCGTTGGCTGCCGGCCGCTCGCCGCGTTTGGGGCTGCGGCGAACCGGTCGGGAGCGCGGTAGGCTCGTCAGCACTTCGCGATCGGCGTCCGGTCGTTCGGGCACGTGCGCATCATCGCACGCGCTTTGCGTCATCTTGTTGTCGAGGCGCAACCAGTGGCGCCGCTGCCCGTAGTAGCGCTCAGACCGGCACGCTAGAGTTCCGGGTCTAGGTTGGGCGAGGTGCTGCTCCAGGCAAGGCCTCTTCCGACCCTCCGTCAAGCGAACGGAACGTGACACTCCAGGCGTCCGTGCCGAGGCGAAAGCGAACCGAATGTCCGTAGTCGAACTGCAGGAACTCGAAGAGATCAAGGGTCTTCTGGCGAAGGGTCAGCTGACCGGCGTGCTGACGTACGCCGAGATCGCTGGCGCGGTCGCCGAGATCGATCTCGACGAGGCAGACATCGAGGAGCTGCACGGCTACCTGGAGAAGTCGGAGATCGAGCTCGTCGAGGAGATCGATCCGGCGGTCCAAGCCGCGAATGCAGTCGAGCGCGCGCCCGACAAGCGGCGCGCCCGCAAGAAGGCCGCGATCGACCTCAAGCCGGACATGACGACCGACTCCCTTCAGCTGTTCCTCAAGGACATCGGCAAGGTCCGGCTGCTGACCGCCCAGGAGGAGGTCGATCTCGCCAAGCGCATCGAGCGCGGCGATCTCGACGCGAAGCAGAAGATGGTCGAGTCCAACCTGCGCCTCGTCGTGTCGATCGCCAAGAACTACCGCAACCAGGGCCTGCCGTTCCTGGACCTCATCCAGGAGGGGACGCTCGGCCTCGTGCGCGCCGCGGAGAAGTTCGACTACCGCAAGGGCTTCAAGTTCTCGACGTACGCGACGTGGTGGATCCGTCAGGCGATCGCCCGCGCGCTGGCCGACAAGGCGCGCACGATCCGCATCCCGGTGCACGTCGTCGAGAAGCTCAACAAGATCGGTCGCGCCGAGCGCAAGCTCGTCACCGAGCTCGGCCGTGAGCCGACGCCGGAGGAGATCGCCGAGGTCACCGGCATCGATCCCGAGGAGGTCGACTCGATCAAGCGCTCCGCCCAGGCGCCGGTCTCGCTCGAGAAGCCCGTCGGCGACGAGGAGGAGTCCGAGTTCGGCCAGTTCATCGCCGACGAGCGCGCCGAGTCACCCTACGAGCGCGCCGCCGAGATCCTCACGAAGGAGGCGCTGCGCGAGGCGCTGGAGAACCTCTCCTACCGCGAGCGCCGCGTGCTCGAGCTGCGCTACGGCCTCGGCGGCGAGCATCCCCGCACGCTCGACGAGGTCGGCCGCACGTTCAACGTCACGCG
>DASZDB010000238.1:0-1598 GCA_035942495.1 Solirubrobacteraceae bacterium | reverse complement strand
GCGATGCTCGTCGAGCCGCTGCTCGGCGTCACGCTCGCGCCGACGCAGATCCGGGCCTCCGAGAAGATCAACGTCATTCCGGCCAGCGCCGAGCTGCGCGTCGACTGCCGCGTGCCACCCGGCGTCGGCGAGGAGCATGCGCTCGCGCGCATCCGCGAGGTGCTCGGCGAGGACGGCTACCGCCTGGAGTTCACCGAGCGCGTGATCGGCAACGCGTCGCCGCCCCGCTCGCCGCTGATGGACGCGATCGAAGGCTGGATCGCCACGAACGACCCGGGGGCGCGCGTCGTGCCGACGATGCTGCCCGGCTTCACCGACTCGCGCACGTTTCGCGCCGCGTTCCCCGAATGCGTCGCGTACGGCTTCTTTCCCCATCGCCACATGAACCTCCACGAGACGATGCCGCTGATCCACGCCGCCGACGAGCGCATCGACGTGCGCGATCTCGGCTACGCGGCATCGTTCTTCCGCGACGTCTGCAAGGAGCTGCTCGGTGCCTGAGCCAACGACCACGTTCATGGCAAGCGACGAGCCGGCCAAGCT
Source organism: Solirubrobacteraceae bacterium (assembly GCA_035942495.1). Classification (GTDB taxonomy): domain Bacteria; phylum Actinomycetota; class Thermoleophilia; order Solirubrobacterales; family Solirubrobacteraceae; genus CADCVQ01. The sequence continues at coordinate 1,055 of DASZDB010000238.1, read as the reverse complement.
GCGGCTCGGCGGCATGGCGCTGCGCAACGGCCTGCTCGTGCACGGCCCGACGCACTGGGCGGCGGCCGTGCGTCGCCCCGACGGGACGATCGGCACGGCCTCCGGCAGGAAGCCGCGCCTGCACGGCGTCGAGAAGCTCGCCGGCGTTCGCGGCGTGGTGCGTCTCGCGGAGGCGATGATCGTCATCCCGCTCGTCAAGCGCGCGCTGCCGGAGGCCAAGCTGCCGTTCCAGGACGCCAAGGTGCTCGCCGCGATGCTGGGCGCCACGGCGGGTGGGCGGCTGCTGCGCGGGCACCTGAAGAAGGGCGCGGGCGCCGAGGCGCTGATCGGCGCGGTCTCGCTGCTGCCGAGCGTCGTCGCGCTGCGCGGCGGCGAGCTCGCCGAGTACCACGGCGTCGAGCACAAGGCGATCGCGGCGTACGAGAACGACGCCGCGGATGCCGCCGACGCCGCCAAGGAGCACGACCGCTGCGGCTCGCATCTCATGGCGCCGCTGCTGGCGTCGAACCTCGCGGGAAGCGCGCTGCTGCGCCGGGCGGTGGAGCGCCCCGGTCCCGCCGCGCAGTTCGCGCTCGGCGTCGCCTCGCTCGGCGTCGCCGTCGAGGTCTTCGTGTGGTCAGAGCGTCACGCCGGCAGCGCCGTCACGCGGATCCTGCGCAAGCCAGGTCACGAGCTGCAGCGCCTGCTGGGCACCCGCGAGCCGAGCGAGCCGCAGCTCGAGGTCGGTCGCGCCGCACTCGCCGAGATCCTGCGCGTGGAGCCAACACCCGTCCACGCCGGCTGAAGTCGCATCGCGCGCCTGCCGATAGCAGGGCGACGATGAACGACGGCTGGACCGAGCAGATCAAGACCTTCGGCACCGAATGGTCCGGCGTCTTCATGATCCTCTTCATGTTCATCATCGCGTTCTTCCTCTGGAGAACGCTGAAGATGATGCCCCGCACGAAGCCGGTGCAGATCAAGCCGGAGGTGAAGTCCTCGATCGGCTGGGAGGACATCGCCGGCGTTGACGAGGCCAAGGACGAGCTGCGCGAGGTCGTCGAGTTCCTGCGCGA
>DASZDB010000237.1:0-4087 GCA_035942495.1 Solirubrobacteraceae bacterium | reverse complement strand
GCCCTGCGCCTCGCGTTGCGCAGCGCGCTCGCCGCCCAGCGTCCGGTCCTCGTCCACATCGCGACGGTCAAGGGCAAGGGCTTCGCGCCCGCCGAGGAGGGCGGGCAGGAGGGCATGGAGAAGTGGCACGCCGCCAAGCCGAAGTCGATCGCCAACGGCGTGGTCGCGGCGCCCGCGATGCCGACGCTGCCCAAGCCGCCGCCGCAGTTCACCACCGTCTTCGGACAGGCGCTCGTCGAGGAGTGCCGCCGTGACCGCCGCGTCGTCGGCATCACCGCCGCGATGAACACCGGCACCGGGCTGAACATCCTGCAGAAGGAGATGCCCGAGCGCTACTTCGACGTGGGCATCGCCGAGCAGCAGGCGATCCTCTTCGCCGCCGGCCTCGCGCTCGAGGGCGTCAAGCCGGTGGCAGCGATCTACTCGACGTTCCTGCAGCGCGCCTACGACCAGATCGTCCACGACGTGTGCCTGCAGAAGCTCAACGTCGTCTTCGCGCTCGACCGCGCCGGCCTCGTCGGCGACGACGGCCCGACGCACCACGGCGTCTTCGACATCGCCTACATGCGCCCGCTTCCGAACATCGTCCTCATGGCGCCGCGCGACGAGGCGATGCTCGTGCACATGCTGCGCACCGCCCTGCTCTACGACGGACCGATCGCGCTGCGCTACCCGCGCGGCGAGGCGCTCGGCGTGCCGATGCCGACGCGCGCCGACCCGATCGAGATCGGCCGCGGCGAGATGCTGCGCGAGGGCGACGGCAAGGTCGCGATCGTCGGCTATGGCACCGGTGTCGCCAAGGGCCTCGAGGCGGCAGATCGCCTGAGCGCGCAGGGCCTCGATCCGACCGTCGTCGACGCGCGCGTCGCCAAGCCGGTCGACGCGACGCTGATGGCGCAGCTCGCGACGGAGCATGAGCTGCTCGTCACGATCGAGGAGGGCGTGCTGGCCGGTGGCTTCGGCAGCGCCGTCTGGGAGTCGCTCAACGAGCACGGGCTCGACAGCGCACGGATCCTGCGCGTCGGCCTCCCCGACCGCTACGTGACGCACGGCACGCCGGCGATCCTGCACGCCGAGGTCGGCTTCACCGGCAAGCGGATCGCCGAGCGCATCGAGGCCGCCGTGGCGCAGCGCGCCGTCGCCGGCACCTAGCCCGGGGGTCCCAGTGGCAGCCGTCCGGCCCGTCGCGCTCGCCGCCGCCGCGCTGGCGACCGGCGCCGGCCTGCTCGGCTGCGGCGGCGACCGCGCCGACAGCGCGATCGAACAGGTACGCGTCCTGCGCCTGAACCCGACCTCGCTTGTATCCAAGCAGCCGCGCGGCCGCACGACGGTGCGCGCCGCGCTGACGACGACGTCGGTGAGTGCGGCGCGGCTGCCCGCCGCAATGGCCGTGCCGCAGGTCGGCTCGTTGGCGATCGGAAGACCCAACCGCGGGCGGCTCGTCAACGGCCTGCAGCTGCCGGCGACCGGACCCGACTGGATGACGTACGACCCCGTCCTGCACCGGGCGCCCAACCGGCCCGACCGCCGCTGGGGGACCGACCGCCTGCTGGCCTACCTGCTGTTCGTGCTGCGCGACTACCGCCTCGCGAACCCGGGCGCCCCGCCCGTCCTCATCGGCGACCTCAGCCTGCCCCACGGCGGTCCGTTCGGCAGCGACTTCGGTGGCCTCGGCCATGCGTCGCACCAGAACGGCCTCGACGTGGACGTCCTCTACCCGCGCCGCGACCGCAAGCTGCTGCCGCCCGGCAAGGTCGCCGACGTCGACACGGCCCTCGCGCAGGACCTCGTCAGCCGCTTCATCGGCGCCGGAGCCCAGTTCGTGTTCGTCGGCACGCGCGTCGGCCTCGGCGGGCCGCCGTCCGTCGTGCAGGCGATCGCGCACCACAACGACCACCTCCACGTGCGGATCGCGAACTGGCGGCGCTGACCGGCCGCTCGCGCGCAGCGCGAAACGACCCGCCGGGGGGGCGGGTCGCTTCGGGGAGGAGAGACACTGCTATGTGATTTTGGGTCCAGCAGGCGGTGGCGGGTGTATCGGCAGGCCATCGGGAGGAGCCTGCGGTGCTCACCACCCACGGACAGTGTGCTGGTTGACTGGCCAATCGGGTGTGAGACAGGTCACACAGCGCGCGGCTGTACCGTTCGCTGCCGTGGCCCGCGTCCGGCTCGACACCCTGCTCGCCGAGCGCGGCCTGTTCGCCTCGCGCACGCGCGCGGCCGCGTCGGTGATGGCGGGCGAGGTGCGTCTCGGCGGAGAAGGCGAGCGCGCCCAGAAGCCCGGCCAGCTCGTGGCGCCCGATGTCGTCGTGGCCGTCGACGCGGCGCCGCCGTTCGTGTCGCGCGGGGGAGTCAAGCTCGCCAACGCACTCGAGCACTTCGCGATCGACGTCCGCGGCCGCCGCTGCCTCGACGTCGGGGCGTCGACCGGCGGCTTCACAGACTGCCTGCTGCAGAACGGAGCGGCGCACGTCGTCGCGATCGACGTCGCCTACGGCGAGCTGGACTGGCGGCTGCGCAACGACGGGCGGGTGACCGTCCTGGAGCGCACGAACGCCCGCGCGATCACCCCTGACGCGCTGCCGTACGCGCCTGACTTCATCGTCGTCGACGTGTCCTTCATCTCGCTGACGAAGGTGCTGCCCGCAGTGCTCGCGTGTGCCGCGCCGCGCCACGACGTCCTCGCGATGGTCAAGCCGCAGTTCGAGGCCGGCCGCGGAAACGTCGGCAAGGGCGGCGTGGTGCGCGACCCCGACCAGCGGCGGGCGCTGCTCGTCGCGGTCGCCGAGTGCGCGCGGGGACTCGGCGCCGCCGTGCTCGGCTTTGCCTCCTCGGGCCTGCCGGGGCCCAAGGGCAACCGCGAGAGCTTCGTCTGGCTCGCCGAAGCGGGCCGCGCCGGCGATCGCGGCGACGCTCTCGCGGCCGCCGCGCGCGAGGTGGAGCCGTGAGCGCGCGGCGCATCGTCACCGTCCTGACGCACACCCGCCCGCAGCAGGTGGACCCGTCGCTGCGACAGCTCATCGCCGCCGCGCGCGCGCACGACGTGACGCTGCGCTTCGACGCCGCCGAGACGCGCAAGCTCGGCGTGACGGCCGAGGAGGGCGTGATCGACTGCGACGCCGAGTGGATCGAGGAGGTGACGCTCTGCGTCGTGCTCGGCGGCGACGGGACGATCCTCCAGGGACTGCGCCAGTACGCCCGCACCGATGTGCCCGTGTTCGCCGTCAACTACGGCGAGATCGGCTTCCTGGCGACGCTGGAGCCCGAGGAGCTCGACGAGTTTGGGTTCGAACGCGCGTTCGCGCGCGAGTTCGACGTCCTGCCGCTGCCGGCGATCGTCTTCGAGGCCGGCGACGGGACCGTCCACAGGGCGATCAACGACATCTCCTTTCACCGCAAGGTGGGCGGCCGCGTGGCGCAGCTCGCCTACGGCGTGGAGGGAGAGGAGGTCGGATCGGTGCGCTGCGACGGCCTGGCGGTCTGCACGCCGGCCGGATCGACCGGCTACAACCTCGCCAACGGCGGCCCCGTGCTGGCGTGGGGCGTGGAGGGCTTCGGCGTGTCGTTCATCGCGCCGCACTCGCTGACGGCGCGCGCGCTCGTCGTCGCCCCGGCCGACACGCTGACGGTCTCCAACCACGGTCGCGAGGCGGTCGACATCTCCGTCGACGGCCGTCCGGCGTGCGAGATCGCGCCCGGCGAGGACATCCACGCCCGCTTCGAGCACGCGGCGACGTCGCTCGCGCAGCTGCCCGGCTCGTCGTTCTACAAGCGGCTGCGGGCGAAGTTCGGGCGCCTGAGCTCTTGACCTGCATCGACCGATCCCCGGTGGATTCAGGCGTAACGAAACACCCGACAACCCACGATCCGTCGGGCGCCGCTGCTACACCGTGGGAATGCTCTGCGAGTTGCGTGTCGAGAACCTCCTGCTCATCGAGCGAGCCGAGCTGCGGCTCGCGCGCGGGCTGAACGTGCTCACGGGTGAGACCGGGGCGGGCAAGACCGTGCTCGCCCACGCGCCCGACCTCCTGCTCGGCGGGAGGTCGAAGCCCGGCATCGTGCGACCCGGTGCGGCGGAGGCCTACGT
>DASZDB010000236.1:0-7508 GCA_035942495.1 Solirubrobacteraceae bacterium | reverse complement strand
CCTGGTCCTCGGGGCGTATCGCTCTGACGGTCTGGCGCGCGATCACGGGCTGCGGCGCCTGCGCCACGAGTTGCGGCGCGCCGGCCGCCTCGACGAGCTCGCGCTCGGGCCGCTGGGCGGCGACGAGGTCGCCGAGCTTCTGACTGCGACGCTGGGTCGGCCGGCCTCGTCGTCGCTGGTGCGGGCGGTGTACGACGCGACGCAGGGCACGCCGTTTTTCGTCGAGGAGCTGGCTTCGGCGCTGCGGGTCAGCGGATCGCTGAAGCCCGGCCGCCACGGCCTGGAGCTCGCCCATCACGGTGAGATCCCGTTGCCTGACACGGTGCGTGACGCGGTGCTCATCCACGCGTCGGAGCTGTCGCAGGAGGGCCGTGCGGCGGCCGAGGCCGCCGCGGTCGCGGGCGTGGTCTTCGACCTTGATCTCGTCGCGTCGCTGTCGAGCCCGGACGGCGTGGCCGAGCTGTTGGAGCGGGGGCTGGCACGCGAGCAGGAGTCGGGCGGCGCGGCCTTTCGCCACGGGCTGGCTCGCGACGCGCTGTATGCGGATGTTCCGTGGATGCGGCGGCGCGGGCTGCTCCGCGCGCTGGCGGAGGCGCTCGAGGCAGCCGGCGCGCCCAGCCGCGTGATCGCGGCGCATTGGCTTGGCGCGCGCGACGGCGCCCGCGCACGCGTGGCGCTGCTGCGGGCGGCCGCCGAGTCCGCGGCGGTGCATGCGTTTCGCGACGCGGCCGACGCGGGTCGTCAGGCGCTTGACCTGTGGCCCGAGGGCGAGGACGATGCGCTGCGCCTGGAGGCGCTGGAGCGCTATGGCGGTTGTGCGGAGCTGTCGGGCCAGCTGGCCGAGGCGACGCGCGCGTGGCGTGAGCTTGCCTCTGTGCGGGAGGGAATCGAACAGGCGGCGGCGCAGCGTCGGCTCGCGGCCGTGCTCGAGCTGCGCGGCGATCGCGAGGGCGCGTTCGCGGCACGCGGGCTGGCGGCCGAGACGCTCGCCGCGCACGGCGCGCCGGCTGAGGCGGCGGTCGAGCACCTGGCGATGGCCAACCAGCGTCGCACCGAGGCGCAGCACGCAGAGGCGATCGCACTGGCGGAGATCTCGCGCGCGGAGGCCGATCGTGCCGGTCGTCTGGATCTGCGTCTGCGCGCGCTCGGGCTCGAAGGCGTCGCGCGCGCCAAGGGCGGCGAGTACGCCGCCGGCCTCGCGGCGGTGCGCAGCGCGCTGGCGGTCGCGCTGGAGCACGATCTGACGGCTGTCGCCGCTGACCTGTACCAACGCCTGAGCGTCACGCTGTACGACGCCGCGGATTACCCGCGCGCCGAGGAGGCGCTGGACACCGCGTTGGACCTCTGCCGCGCGGCGGGCGACAGCGGCGTCGAGGTCGCATGCGTGACCTGCATGGCCTACGTCCTGCGCGAGCGCGGCGACTGGCAGCGCGCTGCGCAGATCAGCCGCGACCTGATCGCGAGCGACACCGCAGCGTGGGCGGCCGAGGGAGTCCTCGGCGCGATCCACTGCTGGGAGGGCCGCATCAGCTCGGCGCGACGGTTGCTGACGTCGTCGCTGGCGGTGTCTTCGCGGTTGCGCCACTACAACCTGGCCGTCGACTCGACCGCGGCGCTCGCGCGTGTCGCCGCCGCCGAGGGCGCACACGACGAGGCCGCCGAGCATTGCCGCTCGATCCTCGCGCGCTGGCAAGACAGCAACGATCACCACTACGCGCTCGGCGCCCTGCGCTGGGGCGCAACGTACCTCGCCAGTCGCGGCGACGCTTCGGGCGCGCACGCGTGCGCAGAGGCGCTGAGCCGCGTCGCATCGCAGACGGGGCACGCCGAGGCGCTGGCGGCGCTGGGCTGCGCGATCGCCGACACGGCGCTGCTCGACGCCGACGCCGAGACCGCCGCCGAGCAGGCCGCCCGCGCAGTCGAGCTGCATCGCGGCCTCGACATGCCGTTTGAGCGTGCGCAGATCGAGCTGCGCGCCGGTATCGCGCTCGCCGCGATGGGGGAGCGCGAGGCGGCGATCGAGCAGCTCTCGAGCGCCTACCGGACCGCGCGCAAGCTCGGTGCGCGCCCGCTGGCCAGCGAGGCGGCACGCGAGGTCGCGGCGCTCGGCGAATCCGTCGCGCGCCGGCTCGGCGCACGCGCGGCCGCCGACGCCGAAGGGGCCGGGCTGTCGCGCCGCGAGCTCGAGGTGGTGCGTCTCGTCGCGGTCGGCCGCACGAACGCCGAGATCGCCCGACAGCTGTTTCTCAGCCGCCGCACCGTCGACATGCACGTCCGCAACATCCTGCGCAAGCTCGCATGCCGTTCACGCCTCGAGGCGGCACACCGCGCGGGCGAGCTGGGGCTCCTGGTCAGCTGAGCCACCCGCGGACCACCTCGAGCGGGGAACCTGCGTCAGCGCTGTGCCTCGCGGCTTTCGTTGACTGTCGCCTCGGTGAGCACGCGCGCCATCCAGAGCGATGTCTGATGCGCCTCGTCGTCATCGAGGTGCCAGATGTCGCGGAAGATCACGTGCGCTTCGATGCCGACGACCATAGAGAGGGCGACGGAGAGACGGCGGGTCGCGTCGGGCGTGAGCCGGTCTGCGCACGGTTCGAGGGTTGCGGCGATGGCTTCGAGTCGCCCGCCGCGCTTGATGGGCTCCTCGCCGAGGTCTTCGCCGGCTTGGAGCTTGGCCCATTGCTCCAGGGCGAGCAGGAGCGAGCCGCGCATCAGCGCCTCGTTCTCGCGCATGAGGGCGAAGATGAGCGAGACGTAGCGTTCTACCCGCTCGGCCAGGTCGGTCGTGTCGCCGAGGCGTTCCTCCCATGCGGGGAGTCCGCGGATGAGCACGGCGTCTACGGCCTCCTGGACCAGGGCCCCCTGGGTGGCGAAGTAGCGGTACGCGGTTGCGCGCGAAACGCGGGCCTCTTCAGCGGCGTCGGCGACCGACGGCACCTTGCCCTCGAGTAGCAGCTTGCGGGCGCCCTGCATGATCGCGTCCTTGGTTCGCTGTCGTTGGTTCGCGCGAGGATCGGGTTTGTCTGCGTTGTCGGGCGCCCCGCTCGCCGCTTGGCGAGCCGAGAGCTCTCTCCCCATCTTCTCGGCTTGACGTGAGACAGCCATCTCGTTACGATCTTCCTATCTTATGAAAAGGTCTGAGTCTTGTTGTGAGACGAGGATCTACCACGCGAAGATAGCAGTCGGGCCCGACGTCTTGCGCGGGCGTCGGCGCCCAGCGAGGGGAGAAGCGATGCGCATCGCAGCCAGCCGCGAGATCAGGATCGAGGATCTCGAGTTCGAGCCGCCCAGCCCGGGGTCATGGACGCTGGATCGCACCCATTACCCGCGCCCGGTGGCGCGCTTCATCAGCGAGCCCGCGGCCACGTTCGAGGATCCCTATGCGCGCGGATTCATCGAGAGCCTGCGCCGCTACGGCACGGTGATCCTTCGTCCCGACTATCGCTTCGTGCATGGGTTCTGCTACCTGTGTGTCCGTCCGGCGCCGCAGGACGAGCTTCCCGAGCGCTTTGAGAACGCGGTCCGGACCTTCGACACCAGGCTGTGGCGCGCGGACTTACGCCGCTGGGATCAGGAGGTCAAGCCGGCCTCGATTCGCGCTCACCTCGCGCTGCAGCGAGTCGATCCGCGTGGCCTGTCACACGAGCAGTTGCTCGAGCACGTCGCGGCGTGCTATGGCCACCTTCGGCGAATGTTCGAACAGCAGTACCGCTTCGTCGCGCCGGCGCTGTTGCCAACGGGCGATTTCGTCGCCCAGGCCAGCGAGCTGAGCGCGACGGCGCCGGCCGAACTGCTGGTGCTGACGCGGGGAAGCGCCCCGATCTCAGCCGGCGCCGAGGATGGCTTGCAGCAGCTTGCGGACGCGATCCGCGGCGACGCGCAGGCAACAGCGATTCTCGACTCGGGCGAACCGCCGGCGGAGATCCTTGCCGCGCTGCGCAACCGGGCGAGCCCCACCGGGGCGGCCGCAAACGCCTACCTGCAGATGGTGGAGTGTCGCCTGATCGACGGCTTCGAGGTCGGCAGCCCCTGCGGGTTCGAGCTGCCCGAGGTGCTCGTCGAAGCTGTTCGCCATGGCGTGGAGGGCGTACAGCGCAACCAAGATGTCGCCCAGGAGACAGAGCGCGTGCGCGAGCGGGTGCCGGCGACCGAGCGCGCGCGCTTCGACGAGCTGCTCAGCGAGGCCCGCCACACTTATCGCCTACGCGATGAGCGCAGCGTGTACAGCAGCGTATGGGCGATGGGACTGATGCGCCGCGCGATCCTTGCCGCGGGACAGCGGCTTGCCGACCAGGGCCGGATCGAGGACCCCGCCCACCTCGTCGACGCGACCTACGACGAGATCATCTCCATGCTCGGTGGCGGTGACGGTCCCTCGGCGGCGCAGCTCGCGGCGCACGCGCAATTTCGCTCCCGGTACACGGCCGCTGACGCGCCACCTGCGCTCGGCGACCCGCCGCCGCCCCCGCCGCCGCTTGAGCAGCTGCCCGCCGCCGCGGCGCGGGCGACGCGCGCGATCATCACCGCGGTCGGGCTTCTGTTCGCCGACGCCGACGCCGAGAGCGGGGCGGGCGTGGTGCGCGGGCTGCCCGCCAGCCCCGGCGTGTACGAGGGCACGGCGCGCGTGCTGCGCGGTCCCGATGAGCTCGGACGCCTGCGCCAGGGCGATGTGCTCGTCACCGCCGCGACCTCGGAGGCGTTCAACGTGGTCCTGCCGCTCCTGGGGGCGCTGGTCACCGACTACGGCGGCCTGCTCGCGCACGCAGCGATCGTCGCTCGCGAGTTCGGGATCCCCGGTGTCGTCGGGACACACGACGCGACGAGCATCATCGACGACGGCGCCACGGTGCGAGTCGACGGCACCGCCGGCGAGGTGCGCCTGCTCTCATGACGGCGCGCCGGCAGACTGTCGCGCTGGCCGAGGCGCGAGACGAGTCTGAGTTCGGCGGCAAGGCCGTCGGGCTGGGGGAGGCAATCCGCGCCGGCCTGCCCGTGCCCGACGGTGTGGCCCTGTCGGCGGCGCTCGTGGCCGCGCTCGCCGCCGGCGAGCGTGCCGCTGTCGCCGAGCTGAACGCGGTGCACCGGTCCCTCCCGGGCCCGCTCGCGGTTCGCTCCTCCTGCGTCGGCGAGGACTCCGCCGCAGCAAGCTTCGCCGGCCAGCACCTGACCCGGCTCAACGTGCGAACGCTCGGTCAGCTCACCGACGCCGTCGCCGCCGTCTGGCGCTCCGGATGCTCACACTCAGCGCTCGCCTACCGGCGCAAGCTTGGGCTCGAGTCCACCCCCCGGATGGGAGTGGTCGTGCAGCGCCTACTCGACCCCGACGTCTCCGGCGTGCTGTTCACCCGCCACCCCGTCACCGGTGCCGATGAGCGCATCATCGAGGCGACGTGGGGCCTGGGGGAAGCAGTCGTGCAGGGACTGGTGGCACCCGACCGGTACCGGCTGAGCGCCAGCGGCGAGGTCCTCGAGCGCACCCCCGGCGACAAGCGCATAGCGATCCGCCCCCGCGCCGACGGCCTCGCCGCCACCGAGCTCGTAGCCGCCCACCGAGTCCACGCGCTCTGCCTCGACGACCGCCGGCTCGCGTGCCTGCACGCTCTCGCCCGCGACTGTGAGAACGCGTTCCGGGCCCCGAGCGACATCGAGTGGGCGTTCACGGACGCGGGCCCGCAGCTGCTCCAACGCAGAGCCATCACCAACGACGAAGGCCGCGTCAAGGCCATCGGGTCAAGCACCGGCCTCGACGGCTTCCTGCGAGCGCTTACATCAGCAGCAGGATCAGGACGATCACAGCGATGACAAGGGCGATTATGGCGATGGTGCGAGTGTTCACAGGGGGCCTCCGGCAGTAGGGAAGGGGCAGTCGGATGCGGCCGTCGCCACCTTACCGCGGCAGCCGGACGACCGCTGGTTGCGGACGGCGGCTGCTGATCCGGCCGCACCGCCAGAACCGGGAAATCGCTGATCTCGTCGACGCCGCACGCGGCGGGGCGGGCGGGTTGTGTTCCGGCCCCGCCGCTCGGCGTCGGATGGTCAGCCGAGCTTGACGCCGAGGCGATCGAAGGCGGCCGCCTCGTTGGGCGACATGCCCTGCTTGGCGGCGTGCTCGCGCAGCTCGCCGGAGACCTTCGGCGACCAGCGGTGCCGGGGAGCGGCACTCGCCATCGCCCGCTGCCCACCTGGGTTGCGCCGCGGGAACGGCCCCCAGATCGCGAACGTGTGCCCGGGGTTCTGGATGTTCACGAAGAACGTCCGGCCGTCCGGTGAGAAGCACGGCCCCGCGAACTCGCTGTCGTTGAGGCGGTTGTTGGCGAACACGTAGCTCTCGCCCTGCGGCGTGATCCCGACGACGCGGTTGCCGTCGTCGCCGTCCTCGGCCAGCCAGATGTCGCCCCACGGCGTGACGTACAGGTTGTCGGGCGCATCCATCTGCTCCTTGCTGTCGCCTTCGAGAAACAGCTCGAGCGTGTCGACGCCGCCGCCGGACGGGTCGCCGGAGGGGATCAACCGGAAGACCTGGCCGAAGCGCTTCTCGCCGCCGGACGTGTCGTCAAACCAGTACGCGCCGCCCGCGATGTGACAGCCCTCCAGGCGCTGAAAGCGCGCCGCGCCCTTGGCCAGCGCATCGTCGTGGGGCACCTCGGCACGCACGTCGACCCACACGACCTGGAAGCGCTCGCCGGTGCTTCCGAGGTCCATGTTGTATTGCGGGCGTTCCTGGATCGCCATCGCCTGCAGCCTGCCGTCGTCCTGCAGCGCACCTGGGCGCCGGGCGCGGTTGTTGGGCAGGTAGCGGTACAGAAAGCTCGAGCGTGTCGTACCGGGCACCTCGAGTTCGGGCGAGGTCTGGTCGCCGCGGAAGTCATCTTCGGTCAGATAGGCGATACCCGTGAGCGGGTCGATGTCGATCGCCTCGTGCGAGAAGAACCCCATGCCGCGGATCGGCGTCTTGGAACCGCTGTCCTCCGGCTCGGAGGGATCGACCTCGAAGGCGTACCCGTGGCCGGTGGTCCGGGTCTCCTCGCAGGTGATCCACGTCCCCCACGGCGTGCCGCCGCCGGCGCAGTTGTTCAGCGAGCCCGACGAGGTCACATAGGAACGGCGGACCCTGTTTCTGGAGTCGACGACCACGGCGGTCGTACCGCCCGGCGCCGCCGGATCGTAGGGGTTGCGACCGGAGACCGGCGCTTTGGTGGCCGTGTCGGCGGGTACCAGCTCGTGGTTGCGCACCAGGATCGTCGAGTTCCCCGGGCCGTCGATCGCGACCATGCCGTCGAAGTCGCCCGGCACCGGGGCGCCGTTGGACAGGCGGTCCTCGACGCTCTGCACGACGCGGTAGCGAAAGCCGCGCGGCAGGTCCAGCAGCCCCGCCGAGTCCTCCACAAGCGGGCCGTACCCCGCCTGACGGCCAGACTGTGCCAGGGCGCTTGCGACTGGCGTCAGCGCGAGCGCTCCGCCTGCTCCGACCGCGCCGCGGCGCAACAACGTTCTGCGGGTCTGCATAC
>DASZDB010000235.1:0-1841 GCA_035942495.1 Solirubrobacteraceae bacterium | reverse complement strand
TCGATGAGCAGCGACTCCAGCGGCGACCCGACGACCGGCTCGCCGTCGACGCGCTCCAGCGACAGCTTGCGTCCGCGCCCGCCGGTGACGAACTGCGCGAGCGCCTCGAAGGAGGGCACGAGCCGGGGATCGCGGTGGTCGCCGAGCGTGGCGATCCCGCGGCCGCCCTTCTCGACGTAGAGCACCGGCTCTGCGCCCGCCAGCACGACGTAGGCGCCGCGCACGCGCGCGGGCTTCCGCGCGCCCTCCTCGTCGCGCCGCGGCCAGGGCAGCGCCGCACCGTAGGGCTGCGCCGGATCGGTCGCGGCGAGCACGAGCGGCGCGGACTCCTCCACCGCGCGCTGCGCGCGCAGCCGCTCGACCGCGCCGGGCAGCGCGAACTGCGCCCCTCCGAGGCCCTCGACGAAGTAGCCGCGCCGGCAGACGCCGAGCGTCTCGAGCTGCGACAGCGCGTCGTAGAGGATCGAGAACCCGCCGGCGATGCCCTCGGCCAGGACCTGCTCGCGCGTGACGATGCCGTAGCGCTCGAGCAGCAGCTCCGCGAGCGTGCGCCGCCGCTGGCCGACCTCAGGCTCACGGCGGAAGATCGTGTCGGTCAGGACCCAGCGGCCCTGGACGGTCGCGGATGCGCCGCTGCGCCGTGTGCCGAAGCGGCGCCCCGCGCCGTAGCGACCGCCGCTGTGCCGGGCGCGGGCGAGCGTCAGCCGCGGCGCGCGCAGCGGCGCGAACGCGTCGTTCGTCACCTCGCCCGCCCAGACGAGGTCCCACAGCGCCTCCTGCACCGCCTCGGGCTCGAGCGGCACGTCGGCGAGCAGGTCGGTGAAGAAGCACGGCGACGCCAGCAGGCGTTCGCGCACGAGCTGGTGCTCGGGCTCCTCGGGCACGGTGATGGCACGGGTGCCCACCCGGCCGATCGCCTCGGCGTCCTCGCGGAAGTACAGTGCGACGCGGCCCGTCGTGCGCCCGAGCGTCCCCGCGCCGAGCCACACGACCTCGCCCGACGCGCAGAGCTGATCCAGCCACGCCGGGGAGTACGCGCCGACGCGGCGCGGCAGCACGTCGCGCTCCCACACCTCGGCGGGCAGCGCGAGCCCCTGCAGCGAGACGAGCACCTCGCGCAGGCGGTCGATCCCGGCGCCCGCCGCGGGATGGCGGTCGACGCCCTGCCACGAGGGCAGGAAGGCGGCGAGGGCGCGCTGGTCGGCGGGCTCGATCTCCTTGCGCAGCGCGGCCAGCGACGCGCGGCGCAGACGCCGCAGGACCTCAGTGTCGCACCACTCGGGCTCGCCGGGCCGGCCGTTCGGATGAAGCTCGCCGCGCACGATCTCACCGTCGCGCTCCAACCGCTCGAGCACCGCGGCCGGATCGACGCCGTAGCGCGCGCGCAGCTGCGCGGTGGTGAACGGGCCGTGCGTGCGTGCGTAGCGAGCGACCAGCCTGACGAGCGCGTCGGGCACGTCGGCGGTGAAGGCGTCGGGGAGACCGCCCGGCGCAACCGCGCCGAGCGCGTCGCGGTACAGGCCCGCGTCGTCGGCGGCCACCCAGCGCGGCTCGCCGCCGATGCGCAGCACGATCGCGCGGCGCTCGTCACGCAGCGTCTCGAGCATGCGCTCGGCGTCGATGCCCGCCAGCACGCGGTCGCGCACCTCCGTCGGCGTCAGATCGCCGACCCGGCGCAGCACGTCGGCCAGCGCGTCGCGGGTCTCCGCGCGGGTGCGGTCGGAGCGATGCTGCAGGTCGGCCTCGACCATGTCCAGCGCCGCGGCGTCGATCAGCTCCCGCAGCTCCTCCTGGCCGAGCAGCTCGCGCAGCAGCTCGCGGTCCAGCGACAGTGCGGCGGC
>DASZDB010000234.1:0-1695 GCA_035942495.1 Solirubrobacteraceae bacterium | reverse complement strand
ATCACGGAGCAGATCGAGGAGTTCGTGCTGCCGCTGGAGGGCGTCGAGTCCGTCCGCAGCGAGATGACCTTCGATCCGCCGTGGTCGCCGGAGAAGATGAGCGAGGACGCGAAGTTCGCACTCGGCTTCTGACCGGCGCGCTTGGCGCGCGGGCGCGCCCGCACGGCGCATCGACTGAAGTCGCGACGGGTTGACGGCAGCGTGCGTTCCGTGCGCCTGACCAACGCCTGCCTCGCCGTGCTCGCCACGGTCCTCGTCGTCGCTCCCGCCGCCGCCCAGGCGGCCGCGGCGGCCGGACCAGCGAGGAGCGCCGCCGCGAGCACGGCGAGACAGGCGGCGATCAGGCGCACGGGATGCATGGTGCCGTCAACCCGTGCGGACTTCGGTCGATGCGCCGCGCGGCGCGCGCGCGTGCGCCAGGCCCAGGCCGGGGGATTCGCCACGAGGATCGGTGGATTCCGGCTCAGAAGCCGAGCGCGAACTTCGCGTCCTCGCTCATCTTCTCCGGCGACCACGGCGGGTCGAAGGTCATCTCGCTGCGGACGGACTCGACGCCGTCCAGCGGAGCGACGAACTCCTCGATCTGCTCGGTGATCTGCGGGCCGATCGGGCAGGCCGGCGTGGTCAGCGTGAACGTGACCATCACGTTGCCGCTGTCTTGCTGGATGCCGTAGATCAGGCCGAGTTCGACGAAGTCGAGACCAAGCTCGGGATCGATGACGTTCGTCAGCGCTTCTTCAATCTCTTGCAGCGTTGCCATGCGCCTGATTGTATCCCTGCCCGGGTCAGATCGAAGCGGGCTTGGAGGAAGCCATCGTCACGTACGAGGACAATCCACCGACGCTGCGGTGCTATGGGGACGAGGATCGCTCGACGCAGTCGCTGCGACGCCAGGCGCTGTCGCAGGCGCTCGCCGCTCCATCGGACGTCGTCGTGGAACTCGCGGAGCTGGCGTTCGCCGACCCGTCGCTCATGCTCGACTTCATGATGGTCGCTCGGCGCCTGCGCAAGGCGGGCCGCGCGCTCACGCTGCGTAACGCCCAGCCCGACATCTCGGTGCTGATCGAGTACGTCGGCCTGCACCGGTTGCCCGGCGTCACGATCGCGCCGGCTCGGACGCCGGCCTGAGCCCGCACCGCGGCCCTCGCCGCGGCGGTTCGGCGATCGGGCTGGCGTAGCCTTCAGCGGACCATGGCGCTCCTGCTGGTCGTCCTCTTCATCGTCGTCCCGATCGCCGAGCTCTACGTGCTCATCCAGATCGGCCAGGCGATCGGCCTCTGGTACACGCTCGCCCTGCTGATCCTCGACTCGATCCTCGGCGCGGCGCTCATGCGCTCGCAGGGGCGGGCGGCGTGGAGGCACTTCAACCGCGCGCTCGCCGAGGGCCGCGTGCCGGGCCGGGAGGTCATGGACGGCGCGCTCGTGGTCTTCGGGGGCGCGCTGCTGCTGACGCCCGGATTCCTCAGTGACTTCCTCGGGCTGATCCTGCTGCTGCCGCCGACGCGCGCGATCGTGCGCAGGGTGCTGCTGCGCCGCTTCGCCGGACGCATCATGGCGGGCGCGACGAGCGGCGCGCAGGCGCGGATGGGCCGGATGTTCACGTTCGAAGCCGGCCCCCGCGCAAGCGGTGGTCCCGGCCCCGGCCGTCGCGGCGCGTCGCCGGCCGCCGACGACGTCGTCGAGGGGACGGCCAGC
>DASZDB010000233.1:0-4546 GCA_035942495.1 Solirubrobacteraceae bacterium | reverse complement strand
TTTCCCGAGTCCTCCGCCGCCGTCGATCGAGCCGCGCTCAGCGCGCCGCCGGCCTCGCCTCCCGCCGCCGCGCGAGCATCGACGCGGCGATGACACCGCCGACGGCGCCGAACAGATGCGCCTGCCAGGAGATCCGCTCCTGCGGCAGCAGCCCCTGCAGCAGCCCGACGCCCCAGATCGCCACCACCACGACACCCACGGCGAGCTCCGACAAGCGCCGGGAGAAGATCCCCCGCGAGACGAGGTACGTCGCGTAGCCGAACACCACACCGCTGGCGCCGAGATGAACCGAATCGGACGCCGCGATCAGCCAGGTCCCGAAGCCGCTGACCACAGCCACGATCAACGTGACCAGCCCGACGCGCAGCAAGCCACCCAGGGCGATCGCCGCGCCCATCGCCAAGAACGGCACCGTGTTGGAGACGAGGTGGCCGAAGCCGGCGTGCAGAAACGGCGCCGACAAGATCTCCGCGAGGCCGTCGACGTCGCGCGGGTGGATGCCGTAGTTGTCGAGGCGGTGGTCGGCCGCGATGTCGACGACCTCGAGGATCCACATGAGGCCGACCATCGCGACGACGAGCAGCAGCGCGTTCGTCCGGTCCGTCCCCAGGCGCTGCGACATGCGCCGAACGCTACCGGTGCATACCGTCGGGCCCGCCAGCTGGCCGATCTTGCGACAGACGACCCGCGAAGTGCGGCAGGACATCGCTGGCGTAGAAGTCGACGAAGCCCTCGTGCTCCGGCCCGATCTGGCCGACGTGGATCTCGTCGAAGCCGGCGTCGACGAACGCCTGGATCGCGTCGATGTGCTCCTGGGGATCGGGTCCGCAGGGCAGCGCAGCGGAGATCTGCTCGGGCGTCACGAGCTCGGCGGCCTGCTCGAAGTGACGCGGCGAGGGCAGGATCATCGCGAGCTCGCCCGGCAGCCCCTCGTTCGGCCACAGGCGGTGCGCGGTGCGGACGCACTCCGCGCGATCCTCGCCCCAGCAGACCTTCAGGCCGCCGCTGATCGGCCCCGCGCCGCCGTGCTCGCGGTAGCACTCGATCGCGTCGCGGTCGGGAGCGACCGTCGCGTAGCCGTCGGCGATCCGGCCCGCGAGCGCGATCGACTTGGGCCCGAACGCCGACACGAGGACCGGCGGCGGCTCCTCGGGCAGCGAGTACAGCCGCGCGTGCTCGACCGTGTAATGGCGGCCGCGGTGGCTCTGAAAGCCGCCCTGCCAGAGCAGGCGCATGACCTCGACGGCCTCCTCGAGCATCTCCAGACGGATGTCGGCGTTCGGCCAGCGATCGCCGAAGACATGCTCGTTGAGCGCCTCGCCACTGCCGACGCCGAGGCGAAAGCGTCCGGGCATGAGCGTGGCGGTGGTCGCCGCCGCGTGCGCGATGACGCCCGGATGCGTGCGCACGGTGGGACAGGTGACGGCCGTCATCCACCGCATCGACGTCGTGACGGCTGCCGCCGCGCCGAGCACCGACCACACGAACGGGCTCTGGCCCTGCGCGTCGTTCCACGGATGGAAGTGGTCGGAGATCCACGCCGAACGAAAGCCCGCCCGCTCGGCATGCGCGGCAGCGTGCACGATCTCGGGCGCCGAACGCTCCTCGCAGGAGAAGAAGATCCCGATCTCGGCCATGGCGGGCGCAGTACCCACGGCTTCGCCGCGGGCAACTCGCGCGGTGCCTTCGAGCCGCGTCCCGCGCCGGCGCAACCTCGCCGGGAGCGCGGACAGGTAGAACTCCGTGAATGGCCAAGCCCGAGGCGACGGTCGTCGAAGCCGGTGACCGCGATGTGCGCGTGTCGAGTCCCGACCGCGTGATCTTCCCGAGCACGGAGCGCACGGCCGCCATCACCAAGCTCGACATCGTCCGGTACTACCTCTCGGTCGACGACGGCATCATGCGCGCGCTCGCGCGGCGCCCGACGACGCTCGAGCGCTGGCCGAAGGGCGTGCACCCCGGCATCGTCCTGTCGACGCGCGAGAAGGGCGGCGGCGACGCGTTCTTTCAGAAGCGCGTCCCGCGCGGCGCGCCGGAGTACCTGCAGACCGCGCGGATCGAGTTCCCCTCCGGCCGCAGCGCGGACGAGATCTGCCCGACGGAGCTCGCCGTCGTCGCCTGGGCCGCGCAGATGGGGACGATCACCTTTCACCCATGGCCGGTCCGCAGCGACGACGTCGACCATCCGGACGAGCTGCGCCTCGACCTCGACCCGCAGCCCGGTACGGACTTCGCCGACGCGGTGCGCGTCGCCGGCGAGGCGCGCGTGCTTCTCGGCGACCTGGGCTACGTCGGGTTCCCCAAGACCTCCGGCGGCCGCGGGGTCCACGTCTACGTCCGGATCGAGCCTCGCTGGTCGTTCACCGACGTCCGCCACGCCGCCATCGCCTTCGGCCGCGAGCTCGAGCGGCGCCTGCCCGGCCAGGTGACGACGAATTGGTGGAAGGAGGAGCGCGGCGAGCGGATCTTCGTCGACTACAACCAGAACGCCCGCGATCGCACGATCGCCTCCGCCTACAGCGTGCGGCCGAAGCCGGGCGCCCCTGTCTCGGCGCCCGTGACCTGGGACGAGCTGCCGGACGTCGCCCCCGAGGACTTCACCGTCGCGACGATGCCCGCGCGCTTCGCGGACCTCGGCGATCGGCACGCTGCGATCGACGACGTCGCCCACTCGCTGCAGCCACTGCTGGACCTCTACGAGCGCGACGCGGCGCAGGGCCGCGCCGACATGCCCTATCCCCCCGACTATCCGAAGATGCCGGGCGAGCCCAAGCGCGTGCAGCCCTCACGCGATCGCGACCGCAGGTAACTCGCGCCCGGGCCGCCTCAGCCGAGCGCGGCACGAATGCGGGCGAGCGTCTGCTGCGGGCTGCGGGTGATCTGCCGCCAGGTGATCCGCAGGACGCGCAGGCCTGCGGCTTCGAGCCGGGCCTGCTTCTCGGCATCGTGTTCGCGGGTGAGCTTGTGGTCGTGCCAGGTGACGCTGTCGGCTTCGATCGCGACGCGCTGGGCGCGCCAGAGGTAGTCGGGGACGATCGTCTGCGTGCCGAAGCGCAGCGGGGCGTTGATCTCCGGGCGCTCGACCTTCGCCTCGTCGAGGAGGTCGAGCAGGAGGTCCTCGAGATCTGAGCGCTTCGGCGCGGGACCGTCGGCGACCACCGCGCGTAGCCGTTCGGCGCCGCGGTGGCCGTTGGCCTGTTCGAGCAGTTCGAGGATCTGGCGGATCGAGACGGCGCGCTGCGCCTGCGCGCGCCGCGCGACGCGCCGCAGCGCGCCGTGGGGCAGCACGGCAGCGAGGTCCAGCAGCGTGCGCGCCGGCGAGGTGACGCGGATGCCGTAGCGGACACGAACGTCACGCTCGAGCGTCCGCGACCGGTGCACGCGGATGCCGTCGATGTCGCGTGTGCCGCTGCCGATCGTCACGTCGATGCGGCGCTCGTCCCAGTTCCAGAATCCCCACGCGGCGGCTGCGGCGAAGTGGCTGAGCGCCGCGCTGTCGCCGCAGGCCAGGACGGCGGCTCTGAACCGGGCGCGGAGCGTCAGCCCGGGATGGCCGACGGCATAGACCCCGCGGTACAGCCGGTGAAGCGCTCCCTCGCGGACGCGCCGCGCGATCGCGTGGTCTTCGAGTCCGCACGCTCGGAGCTGGTGGATCGACAACACGCCATCGCGCAGGGCCGCGAGCCGGGCCGCGCGGTGATCGGGGGGTGGTTCGTCCTGCTGACGTCTGGCGTCAGTAGAACGAACCACCCTCCCGGACATACGGGGATCGTGCCGCGCATCGTGTGACGAAACAGCACGCGCTTGTCACAAGTTCGCGCAGAAACGGGCGTCACGGGGCCTGCGGCAGCCGCTTGGCGCCGCGGCGGGCCCGCGGAGCGGAAGGCGGCGGCACGACCGGCCCGATGTCGCCGTCGGGCGCCTCGTCGAGATCGACGATCACCGGCGCGTGATCGCTCGGGCCAGGCCCCTTGCGGGCGTGGCGGTCGACCCATGCCGCCCGCACGCGCTCCGCGATCGGCCCGCCCGCCAGGACGAGGTCGATCCGCATCCCGCAGTCCTGGTGAAACATGCCCGCGCGGTAGTCCCAGTAGGTGAACAGGCGCTCGTGGTCGGGCCAGCGGTCGCGGACGACGTCGCGCAGGCCGAGCGCCTGCAGCTCGGCGAGCGCGTCACGCTCCGGTGCCGTCACGTGGGTCTGGCCGATATAGGCGTCGGGGTCGAAGACGTCGGCGTCGGTCGGCGCGATGTTCATGTCGCCGCAGACGACGCTGGCCTCCGGATCGGCGGCGACCATCTCGCGCAGGGCCTCGAGCCACGCGAGCTTGTAGTGGTAGTGCTCGGAGCCGGGCGCGCGGCCGTTGGGGACGTACACCGAGCTCACCCGGATCCCGTCACAGGTGGCCGACACCGCGCGCGCCTCCGGATGCGGGAACCCCGGCGCGCCCGGCAGGCCCGCGACGACGTCGTCGAGCGCCACGCGCGAGAGGATCGCCACGCCGTTCCACGTCGCCTCCCCGTGCGCCGCCACGGCGTAGCCGCGACC
>DASZDB010000232.1:0-6800 GCA_035942495.1 Solirubrobacteraceae bacterium | reverse complement strand
ACTGGCACCGTGAAGTGGTTCAGCGACGACAAGGGGTTTGGCTTCATCAGCCCCGACGACGGTCAGAAGGACCTGTTCGTCCATCACACCGGCATCGTCGGCGAGGGCTATCGCTCTCTCGCCGAGGGCTCGAAGGTGAGCTACGACGCCGAGGCCGGCGACAAGGGTCCCAAGGCGGTCAACGTCCAGCCGATCTAGGCTGACGCGCTTTCTGAACCATCGGGGCGGTCGCGCGAGCGGCCGCCCTTTTTTTGCGGCCTGAATGGAACTACGCGCACGCGCGTCAGCCGCCACACTGCCCGCGATGTACAGAGGCGACAGCGTGCGCTCGCGCCCGATCCGTGTGGCCGAGGCGGTGGCGCTCGCCGGGCTCGCGGTCGCCGCGCTGGCGGGCTTCTTCGCATACCCCACCTATCCGAACTACGACTCGCTGTACTCGCTGCTGTGGGGGCGCGAGATCCTCGACGGCGTCCTGCCGTCGTTCGACGCCTACCGCGCGCCGACGCAGCATCCGCTGTGGGTCGCGCTCAGCGTCCCGCTCGCCGCGCTCGGGGAGGCCGCCGACCGCGTGTTGCTGGCGCTCTGCGTGCTGTCGTTCGTCGCGCTCGTCGCGGCGATGTACGAGCTCGGCCGCCAGGTCTTCGGCGCGCTGGTCGGCGTCGTCGCCGCGCTGCTGCTGCTCAGCCGCCTGGACTTCCCGTTTCTCGCCGCGCGCGGCTACATCGACATCCCGTACATGGCGTTCGTGTTCTGGGCGGCGGCGCTGGAGGTGGCGCGGCCGCGACGCGGCGGCGCCGTGTGGGTGCTGCTGACGCTCGCCGGGCTGCTGCGCCCGGAGGCGTGGCTGCTCGCCGGTCTGTACGCGCTGCGGATCGTGTGGGGGCGGCCGCTCGCGGTGTGGATCAGGACCGGGCTGATCGTCGCCGTCGCGCCGGTGGTGTGGGCGCTGAGCGACTGGATCGTGACCGGCGATCCGCTGTACTCGCTGAACTACACGACCGAGTCGGCGGCGCTGCTGGGCCGTCGCCAGACGATCGACGAGCTGCCGGGGGTGACGCTGCGTTTCCTCGCCGAGCTCGTCAAGCCGCCGGTGCTCGTCCTCGGGGTGGCGGGCGCCGTGCTGGCCTGGCGGCTGGTGCGCGAGGGCGAGCGCCTGCTCGTGCCGGCCGCGCTGGTGGCGTGGGGCATTGCGACGTTCCTGCTCGTCTCGCTTCGCGGCTTCTCGGTCATCAACCGCTATCTCGTGGTCGCGGCGGTCGCGCTGCTGCTCTTCGCCGCGTTCGCCGCGGCGGGCTTCACGCGGCTCCCCGCGGGACGCGCGCGGCGGCTGTGGGCGCTGGGGGCGGTGGCGATGGTGCTCGTCGGCGTCGTCTACACCGCGCTGAACTTCAGCCCGGCCTACATCGATCGCGAGCTGGCGCTGCGCGAGTCCGTGCGGCGCGACCTCGCCGGCCTCATCGGCGCGCCGCGCGTGCAGGCGGCGCGCGACTGCGGCCCGATCACGGTGCCCAACCACAAGCTCATCCCCGACGTGCGCTGGTTGGCGCGCGGCGGCGCCGACGACGTCCTGGCGCGGACCGTCGCGTCGCCCGCGCGTGGCGTTGCCATCCTCGTCACGGGCGGCACCCGCTTTCTCAAGCACCCCGCCTACGGCCCGTTCGACCAGGACGAGGACTCCGCGCGGACCCAGCTCCCGCCGCCGGGCTTCGAGCGCGCGGTCGTCGGGCGGCGCTTCACCGCGTACGTCCGCTGCTGATCGCGCCGCTCAGCCGGGCGGGAGGAGCGGGCTCGGGTGGCGGGCTCGTACAGCCCGACAGGCCACTATCGCGATGCCCCGGAAGCGCGTTGGTCGACTTTTGCATGTGGGGCATGCATAACTCGACCGGCCCACGATCGCGCAGTCCACGACGAGCCAGGCGGTCACACCCGCGACTACCGCCCCCGAGCCCACTCCCGCGCCGGGCGCTCCACCGCCACCCACGACAACCATCCCACGACCAGCGACGCCGGCACCGCGAACGCGGTCAGCGCCAGAAACGCCGCGCGCGACCCGTCGTGCGCGAAGTCGAGCGTCGTGCGCGCGAACAGCAGCAGCGGATAGTGCACGAGGAACACGCCGTAGCTGACCGTGCCGACCCAGCGCAGCGGCGCCCACGACAGCGCCCCACGGACCCGCTCGGGCGCCAGCGCCATCCCCAGCACCGCGCCGCCGAACAGCAGCGGCAACGTCGCCATCACCAACCAGTCCCCGCGCACCGCATCGCGCACAACCCCCGCATCCGCACCGCCCGCGGCCGCCACGAGTCCCAGCGCCAGCAGCCCGCACGCCGCGCCACCCGCCAGCGCCACCCGCGGCGCCACCCGCCGGCGCACGAACAGCAGCGCCGCCGCCATGCCCGCCGCGAAATCCGTCAGGTGCAGGGGAAACGACGACAGCAGCACGCTCTCCTGCGGCGCCCCCGTGACATCGCCCAGCACCAGGCGGCCGGCCACGCCGACCGCCACGGCCAGCACCACCGCCTGCCAGGCCCACCGCCAGAACCAGCCTGCCACCACGGGCAGCACCACATAGAACAGCGCCTCGAGCGACAGCGTCCACACGACCGGGTCGACGGCGAAGCCGAGCGCGCCCGAGTAGCCGGGCAGCAGCCGCGCCTCCTGCTGGGCGAACAGTCCGTGCGCGACCACCGACTCCCATGTCACGCGCCCCTCCATCGAGCCGGTCGTCAGCAGCGGATAGGCGAGCACGGACAGCGCCAGCACCGCGTAGTACGCGGGCACGACGCGCGCCACCCGGCGGCGGGCATACGCGCCGACCGACCCGAACTCGCCGTCGCGCCGCGCCACCGGCAGGAACAGCACAAAGCCGCTCAGGACGAAGAACAGCGTGACGGCGAGAAATCCCGCCGAGAGCACGTCGCGCGCGGGCCCGCCGCCCAACGCCGGCTCGCCGGACAGCAGCCAGCAGTGGTAGAGCAGGATCCCGACCGCCGCCACGCCCCGGAACGTGTCGAGGACCGGGACCTGCGGCGACGACGGCGTCACCGCGCCGACGTTACGAGCTCATGCGGCGGCCGCGAGCTTCGCCGCCTGACGCTCCTCGCTGATCTTCACGACGTTCCAGACGAGGCCCATCCGCTCCATTGTCCCGATGACGATCGCGCTGGGGTCGAGCATCCGCTCGTACCAGCGCAGGCCGTGCGCGGCCGAAGTCGGAAACGCGTGGTGGTTGTTGTGCCACGCCTCGCCGAACGACAGCGGCGCCAGCCACGCGAGGTTGCGCGACTCGTCGTCGCTCTCGAAGCGCTTGCGCCCGAAGAAGTGACACAGCGAGTTGATCGAGTACGTCACGTGGTGCAGCAGCAGGACGCGTACGGCGCCGCCCCACAGCAGGCCGGTCAGCGCGGCGGTCAGCGTGCCGCCGAGCGTGTAGCCGAGGCCGAACGGGACGGCCAGACCGAGCGCGATCCACCACAGCGTCGTGCGGTCGATGAAGCGGATCAGCGGGTCCTTGACGAGGTCGGGCGCGTAGCGCTGCTTGCTGCCGCGCTGGGTGTGCAGGAACAGCCAGCCGACGTGCGCGTGGGCGAGGCCGCGCAGCGCGCCGCGCAGGCCGTGGCCGTGGTCGACGTGCGGGCTGTGCGGATCGCCGAACTGGTCGGAGAACGCGTGGTGCTTGCGGTGGTCGGCGACCCAGGCGGTGATCGGTCCCTCGATGGCGGCGGTGCCGAGGATCGCGAGCGTCGCGCGCACGGGCTTGCTCGTCGCGAACGCGCGGTGCGTGAAGTGGCGGTGAAAGCCGACGGTGATGCCCAGGCCGGTCAGCACGTACATGACGCCGAAGACGACGACGTCGTGCCAGCCCAGAAGGCTCTGCCAGGCCTGCCAGACGGCGACCCCGAGCAGCAGGAACGGAACGACGGTGACGGTTCCCGTCACGATGCGGTCGAGACGCTCGTTCGCGCACGGCTCGATGTCCTGCGCGCTCACAGCGCTGTTCATCAGTTGTCCTTTCGTATGGCGCGGCTGCCTGTCCCCGCGGCGTCCGCGACTCTCCGAGTCTGCAACCGTAGCTACCGTCGGAGGACTACCCGATCCCTCCGCTCGTGCGCCCCTTCAGCTCGGCGATCTCGAGCGCCATCGCGTCGATCACCGCGTTGAGGTCGCTGACCGCGCTGACGTCGCCCTCGGCCATCATCTCGGCGGCCATGCGGGCCTCCGAGAGGCCCTCCTCCAGGCGCGCGAGCGCTTCCTCGATCTGGGTGACGTCCACGGTGCGGCGAGATTACCGGCCCGCGCCGCGCCTGCGCCTGCCGCCTACGCGGCGCGCACGGCGGCGCGCAGGTTCGACCGCGCGCGGATGATCAGCGACTTCGTGGCCGGCACCGTCGTGTGCAGACGCTCGGCGGTCTCGACGTGCGAGCAGCCGTCGAACTCGCGCATCACGAGCGCCATCCGCTGGCGCTCGGGTAGCCGCGCGATCTCCGCGACGAGCTGGCGCATCTCGTCGCGCTGCTCGACGCAGTCCGCGGTGTCGGCCGTGGGAACGGCGTCGAGGGCGAACTCGTCGTCGAAGCTGCCCGCGCGCTGGGGCGAGCGCAGCTCGTCGAGGGCGCGGTTGCGGACGATCATGTACAGCCACGGGCGCAGCGCCATCGGGCGGTCGGTGGCGCGCAGCCCGCGGTAGGCGCGGATCAGCGCGTCCTGCACGACGTCCTCGGCGTCGCGGCCGGTGGCGCTGAGCATGCGCCGCGCGAAGCCGAGCAGCGCGGCATGGTAGCGACGGTGGATCTCGTCGAACGGCGAGTCGTCGCCGGTGCGAAAGCGGGCGACGAGCTCGTCGTCGGACAGCGTGGTGAGCGAGATCGGGGAGAGGGAGAGGGGCATTGCCGTGGGGCTCCTTGCCAATGGGCGTTGTGAGCAAGATCACGCCGCGACCCCGGTTCGCGGTCACCCCCGGGGTCACCCTTCGCACCCTCAGGTGTGACGTCGCGCCACCCTGGGTGGGTTGACCTCGTGGAGACCCGCCAACGATCTGCCAAGCTCACCGGCGTGGCACAGCAGGCCGATCAGTCACCGCTCGCCGCCCATGCCGCCACGCCCGCCGAGCTGCGCGAGCGCATCGAGGCCGAGCGCGCGGGGACCCCGTTTCTCGTCCTGCGCGACGGCGCGGGCAGCCAGCGCCTGCTCGTGCTGGAGGACGGCACGAAGCGTGTCACGATCGGCCGCGGCACCGCCAACGACGTCGCACTCGAATGGGACACCGAGGTCTCGCGCCTGCACGCCGAGCTCGAGTGCCTCGGCGGCGAGTGGACGGTCTCCGACGACGGCCTCTCGCGCAACGGCTCGTTTCTCAACGGCCAGCGGATCTCCGGCCGCCAGCGGCTGCGCGACGGCGACGTCCTGCGCGTCGGCCGCACGCTCATCGCCTACCGCGTGCCGGAGTCGGCCGAGTCGAGCCCGACGGTCGCGGCCGGCAGCCGGCCCGAGCTGCCCGAGCTGAGCGCGACGCAGCGCGCGGTGCTGACGGCGCTCTGCCGGCCCTACAAGGACACGGAGCTCGCGACTCCGGCGACCAACCAGCAGATCGCCGACGAGCTCTTTCTCTCGATCGACGCCGTCAAGGCGCACCTGCGCACGCTGTTTGGCTACTTCGGGGTGCAGCACCTGCCACAGAACCAGAAGCGCTCCTATCTCGCGATGCGCGCGCTGCAGGACGGCGTCGTCTTGCGCCGCGACCTGTAGTCGCGCGCGCTCAGCCGCGCCGGCGCGCGAAGCGCACGCGCTGCAGGCCGTTGTCGTCGAGCAGCGTCAGCCAGACCGCGCGCCCGCGCGTGATGTCCAGCGCATAGGGGCGCGGCCCCGTATCGATGCGCTCGAGCACCTTGCGCGTCTTCGCGTCGATCCGGATCAGCCGGCCGGCCTCCCGCGCCGTCGCCCACACCGATCCGCCGCCGACGGTCACGCGCTCGGGGATCGCCTGGATCGGGATGTGGCGCGTCTCGAGGCTGCGGGGGTTGATCCGCGTGATCTCGTCGTCCGCGGCCGAGGCGACCCACACGGCGTTCTCGCCGACAGCGACCCCCTTCGGGTCGGCCCCGACGCGGATGCGCGTCAGGCGGCGGTCGCGGACGCCGATGCGCGTGACGGTCGCAGCGAAGCGGTTCGTCACCCAGACCGCGCCCTCGCCGACGGCGAGGTCCTGCACCCCGCCCTCGACCTCGATGCTCTCCTGGGCGCCGGTGCGCGGGTCGATTCGGACGACCGACTCCGGGCTGCGGTCGGCGTCGGACGGATTGCGCACGGCGACCCACACCGCGCCGGCGCCGGTGGCGACCGCCATGTTGCGCCCCGGCCGGGCGATCTGGACCGCGCCGCCCGCCACGCGGCGCCGCGTCCGGGCGTTGATCCGCAGCACGGTCGGCGTCGACTGCTTGGCGACCCAGACGGAGTTGAAGCCGGACGCGAGCGAGCTGCCGCCGGGCCCGACGTTGATGCGCCCTCGCGGGCCGCCGCCCTCACCGGTCTCGGCGTCGAGCAGGGCGATCGCTCCGTCCTGGAAGCTCATCGCCCAGACCTGACCCGCGGCGATCGTGAGCGCGTTGGGCCGGGTGAGGATGCCCGTCTTCGGCGCGTCCGCGACGGTGGGACGCACGGCGGTTCCCGGGACGGTCTGCCCGGCCTGGCCTGGATCGGCGCCGTCGTTACCGCCGCTGAGCAGCGCGAGCCCGAGCGCGACGGCGACGAGCAGCACCGCGCCCGCGGCCAGGGCGATCGCCCTGCGACCGGGCGGCACCCTG
>DASZDB010000231.1:0-1835 GCA_035942495.1 Solirubrobacteraceae bacterium | reverse complement strand
TGACAGGCCGACAGCACGAGGCGGTCGTAGCTCACGCGGCGGATGACCTCGAGCGCCGTCGGCTTGACGATCTGCGTCTTCTCGACCTCGTAGGTGAACGTGCCATAGCGCATCTCGACGACGACCTCGTCGCCGCGCCTGATCTTGTCGATCTTGCGAAACGGCGCGCCATACGTGGTCCGGTGGCCGGCGATCGCCGTCGTCCCCGGCGCGCCCGGGAACGGGACGTCGTCGTAGATCGCCGGCCCCTTGCGCAGCGAAGCCGCATCGCTGCCGTTGACGAGGACGTAGTTGCCGTTGATCCGCTCGATCCTCAGCCGACCGGCGGCCCTGCCGCGGTCGAGGTCCGAGCGCAGCCGGCGTGCGAGGAACGCCATCCGGCGCTTCTCCGTGGCGAGCTTGCGCAGCGCTGCGAGGTCGAGTGTGCTCGGCTTGGTGAGCTCGAGCTGGCGCAGGTCGTCGGCGAGGCTGCCCTGCAGGATCTTGGCGTAGACGGCCGAGACGGGCTCCTGCCAGACGAGCGTCAGCCCGGCGTCGGTCAGCATCAGCGCGCCGGAGATGATCAGCACCGTCGACAGGCTGCGCAGCGCGCGCCGCGTCGGCGTCATCGGCGCAACGCCGACTCGGTGCCGCCGAGCGATCCCGGCCCGGCGTAGCTGCGCGGCCCGCGCACGGTGATCGGCACGTCACCGGCGCGGGCGGGGGCGTCACCGGCAGCGGCGACGAGCAGTGCGCTGACGCCACAGCCGGCGGCGATGCTCCACAACAGCAGGCTGACGGGCGAGACGTGCCCGCCCGCGGTCAGCAGCAGCAGCTCCCACGCCGCGTCGACGACGCCGAGCCCGAGCGACCGCGCGAGCGCGAGCGCGACGAGGGCGATCGGCGCCAGCCCGAGTGCGGTCACGAGCACGCGCAGCGCCCGGGGCATCCGCAGGTCGGGCGCGAGCGCGAAGATCCAGATGTGCAGGGCGGGGATGAGCAGGGCGGCGGCGTAGGGATTGGCGATCCACATGACACACGCGACGAGCGTCGCGACGAGCACGATGATGACGCCTGCGGCGGGAACGCAGCGCACCGGCTCGGCGGCGCGCAGCACGCGCAGCACGGCCGGCCGCAGCCACGCCCAGCCGAGCGCGAACACGAGGACGATCGCCAGCAGCCCGGCCGCGCGCGCGGGCAGCGCCTCGGGCGAGACCGGCGCGCCGGGGACCGGCCCGAGCAGGCCGACGGCCGCGAGCCCCACCGCAAACAGCGCCGTGAGCGCGAACGGCAACGCGTTGACGAGCGTCCAGCGCAGCCGGGCGGTGATCGGCTCTCGCTTGCGCAGCAGCGCGGCGAACGCGTCGATGACCGTGATGAGCACCGTCAGCAGCAGCGCGCCGGTGAACAGCCGCACCGCCCAGACCGGCACGATCTTGCGGCTCGTCAGCAGGTCGCGGCTGGAGGCCTCCTCGACGATCGGCCGCCCCGCGGGCGCGCCGTCGAGCACCGTCACGGTGCGCAGCGCCGCGCGCCCGAAGGACTGCAGGCGGTCGCGCGAGATCGGCGCGTCGGCGGCGGGCGGCCGATCGGCGCCGATCGACAGCAGCACGGCGGGCAGCCCGCCGGCCAGCAGCGGCCCCTGCTCGCCGAACGTCACGGGCATCGCGTAGCGCGCGAACTGGCGCAGCGCGCGCGGCGCTCCGGCGCCCGAGCCCGTCTCCAGCTTCACGGCCTCCTGCACCGTCGCGCGCAGGCGTTGCGGCGTCGCGCCCAGCGCGTTGGACCTACCCGTCACGAGCGGTGCGCGCACGTTGCGCGAGGCGAGGTCGCCGAGCACGAGCACGGCGCCGACC
>DASZDB010000230.1:0-8771 GCA_035942495.1 Solirubrobacteraceae bacterium | reverse complement strand
GTGCACGACGATGATCGAGCGGCCGTCGTCGCGCAGCTCGCGCATCAGCTCGAGGATGCTGGCCTCGGTCCGGGCGTCGACGCCCGCGAACGGCTCGTCGAGCAGCATGACGGGCGCCTGTTGGGCGAGCGCTCGCGCGATGAACACCCGCTGGCGCTGGCCCCCCGACAGCTCACCGATCTGGCGCGCTGCGTAGCTCGCCATCCCGACGCGCTGCAGGCAGGCGTCGACGAGCGCCGCCTGCGAGCGACCGACGCGGCGCAGCCACCCGGTCGTCGCGTAGCGCCCCATTTCGACGACCTCGCGCACGGTGATCGGAAAGTCCCAGTCGATCGCGTCGCGCTGCGGGACGTACGCGACCCGATCGCGTGCGTCGCGGACAGGATGCCCCTCGATGAGCGTCTGCCCGCCGTCGCAGGCGATGAGCCCGAGCGCGGCCTTCAGGAGCGTCGACTTGCCGGCTCCGTTCGGTCCGACGATCGCCGACAGCGCGCCTGCGGGAAAGCTCGCGTCGACATCCCAGAGCACCGGGTGGGCCCCGTAGGAGACGGTGAGGCGACGGACCTCGAGGGCGGGTGGCGGCGTCGCCGTCATCGCAGGCCCTGCACGATCGTGTCGGCGTTGGCGCGCAGCATCCCGGCGTACGTCCCCTCGGGCGTCCCGCTGTCGCCGGCCGCGTCGCTGAACAGCGAGCCCCCGATGCGCACGTCCGCGCCGCGCTCGCGCGCGGCGGCGAGCACGGCGTCGATCGTCTGGCGCGGCACGCTGGACTCGATGAACGCCGCCTTGACGTTGCGGGCGGCGATGATCTCGGCGACGCGACGGATCGCGGCGGTCGTGGCCTCGGTAGCGGTCGAGATGCCCTGGATCGCGACCACGTCGACGTCGTAGCGCCGGCCGAAGTAGCCGAAGGCGTCATGCGACGTGACGAGCACCCGGCGCGCGCGCGGGATGCTCGCGATCTTCTCGCGCACCTCCGAGTCGAGCTCGTCGAGTCGCTCGAGATACCGCGCGAGGTTCGCGTCGTACACGGCGGCGTGGGTTGGATCCTTCGCCGTGAGCGCGGCGGCGGCGGTGCGGGCGGCGATCTGCCACAGGCCGACGTCGAACCACACGTGCGGGTCGTAGTCGAACGCCGTGCCCTGCGGCGGCGCCAGCAGGCGGTCGCGGGGAAGGTCCCGCGTGATCGCGACGGTCGTCTGGCGCTCGGCGAGATCGTCGAGCAGGTCTGCCATCTTGCCCTCGAGGTTCAGTCCGCCGTAGACGATGAGGTCCGCGTCGCGCAGCTTGCCCACGTCGCCCGCGCTGGCCTTGTACAGATGCGGATCGACGCCGGCGCCCATGAGACCGGTGACCTGAACCCGATCACCGCCGATCTGGCGCATCGTGTCCGTGATGAAGTTCGTCGTCGTCGTCACGCGAACCTTGCGGTCGGCCACGTCGGCCGCGCTCGTCGCCGGCTGGGTGCTCGAGCAGGCGCCCAGCCCGACGGCGAGCAGAGCAACGGCGAGAACCAAAGTCGTACGCGGCATATCGTGAGTTTAGCCATGTCTAACTGTCGGCGGCAACCCGAAGCCGACGCTTACGGCAGCTGAGGGCGGGGGACGCTGGTTGCGGTCGCGTGGTTTCGGAAAGCCCCGCGCCGCCGGGGCAGCCGCTAGCGTAGGCGCCATCTGTACTCGAGACGGGAGCACTCAATGACCAAGCAGGAGCTCGCACAGAAGGTCGCCTCGGACACCGGTCTCAGCGGTTCTGATGCAAAGGGCGCGGTTGACGCCACCTTTGACGCGATCGCCGCAGAGCTCGCCGGAGGCGGCGAGGTCGCGGTCGCAGGCTTCGGCAAGTTCAGCGTGAGCGAGCGTTCAGCGCGCGAGGGCCGCAACCCGGCCACCGGCGAGACGATCCAGATTGCGGCCAGCAAGGCCGCGAAGTTCTCGGCGGCAGCGGCGCTCAAGAAGTCGCTCAACGGCTGACGCCATCCCGCGCACGGGCGGCCGGCTCACGCCGCCGATCCCGCGCGACCGACTTCCTCCGCCTCGGCACGCCAACACGGCGTCCGGGGTCGGCTCGTCGTTAAGGCGCCGTCTTCCGCGGCTCCTTCCGTCGCGAGCCTCTACGCAAGGGCCCGCGCCGCCACGTCCTGGATGAGCTTGGACACGCGGGCCCCCTGCCACGCCAGCGGCGACGAGCCCTCGTCCTCGACCACCAGCCGCCCCGCCGGCAGCAGCTCGGCGTACAGGCGCGCGAGCTCCAGCGGGTGGCCGGGGTCGGCCTCGTCGCGCGAGCCGATCACGATCGCGGGGCACTCGATCTCCTCGAGCGCGTGCAGGTCGGCGAACGGCGCGGAGCGCGGCACCCGGCGCAGCGCCTCGGCGACGGCGTCGAGGTGCTCGTGCACCGCCATGCGCTGGCGCAGCGCGCGCCCCACCGTCTCGCGCCACTGCTCGGGGATCCGCTGCACGCCGAAGGCGTCCACGAACGCCTCGATCCCGCCGTCGCGGAGCGCGTCGCTCAGGGCGTCCCAGCGGGCGAGCCGCGCGGGATCGGCGAACTCGACGGGATCGAAGCCCGGCGTGATCACGACGATGCCCGCCACGCGCTCGGGCTGCTCCAGCGCGAACCGCAGGCACGTGTGGGCGCCCATCGACACGCCGGCCAGGACGACGCGGTCGGTCCCGCACGTGTCGAGCACGCGCGCGAGGTCGCCGTTCAGCTCGTCGTAGCCGTACGCGTCGGAGGCATCCGGCGGCGACGACGACCCGTGGCCGCGCGCGTCGTAGGCGACGACGCGATGGCCGGCCCGCCGCAGCCGGCTCGAGCCCATCACGACGTAGCGCCGCGCCGCCGTCAGACCGTGCGCCAGCACCACCGCGATCCGCTCGCCGGGCTCGTCCGCCACCGCAAGCGCAACGCCCCCGCCCGCGTCGATCACGCGCTCAGCCATGCCCGCAAGCCTGGCAGGCCGGCTTGTCTACCCTGGTCGCATGACCGTCATCGACGTCGACGAAGCGGATTTCGACACCGCAGTCGTGCAGCGATCGGCCGAGCTGCCGGTCGTCGTGGACTTCTGGGCGCCGTGGTGCGCGCCCTGCCGTCAGCTCGGCCCCGTGCTCGAGAAGGCCGCCGAGGCGCGCGACGGCCAGGTCGTCCTCGTGAAGATCGACACCGACCAGAACCCGGGCATCGCGCAGCAGTTCGGCATCCAGGGCATCCCGGCGGTCAAGGCCTTCGTCGACGGCGAGGTGGCGGCCGAGTTCGTCGGCGCGCAGGGTCCGACCCAGGTCGAGGCGTTCTTCGACGCGCTGGTCCCGACCGCGGCCAAGCAGCTGCTCGACGCCGGCGACGAGGCGTCGCTGCGACAGGTTCTCGAGCTCGAGCCGACGAACGCCGACGCGCGCCTCAGGCTCGCCCGGATGCGCTACGGCGCCGGAGATCCCGACGCGGCGCTCGAGCTGCTGGGCAACGTCGCGGGGAGCTTCGCCGCCGACGGCCTCGCCGCCCGGATCGAGCTCGAGCAGCAGGACGGCGACAACCCGCGCGTCGCGGAGGCGTTCTCCAGGCTCGACGCGGACGACCCCGAGGCCGGCCTCGACATCCTGCTCGACGAGCTCGCCGCCAGCGACGCTGCCGGCGAGGACCGCGAGCGCCTGCGCAAGATCATCGTCGCCGTGCTCGACGAACTCGGCGTGCAGCACCCGCTCGCGCGCGAGTCGCGCCGGCGCCTCGCCGCCGCGCTCTACTGAGACGTCGCGGCCGAGGCCGCGTGCTCGCGCACGAGCTGCGAGCTTCGCTCGGGCTGCTCCCAGAAGAACATGTGCCCCGAGCCCTCGAGCAGCTCCAGCCGGGCGTCCGGGATGAGGCGCGCGATGAGCTCGCCGTTCTCGACCTCCATCAGCCGGTCCTCGGTGCCATGGATGACGAGCGTCGGGACCGCGACGTCGCCGAGGCGGTCGCTCGTGTCGTGGCCCATGATCGCCGCCAGCTGCGCCATCAGGACCGGGATCGGCGCGCGGTACTGGTTGGCCAGCTCGCTGTAGAGCTCGTAGGCGCCCTCCTGCTTGCCGTACTCAGCCGCGATCATCACCTCGTAGCCGACGCGCAGCGTGCGCTCGTCGTCGCCTGAGAGCACCGCCTCGGCCAGCATCCCGACGACCTCCATGTCGGTCATCTTCGACTCCGGCCCACCGGGGAAGGTGCAGCCGAGGGTCAGCGTGAGCACGCGATCGGGCGCCGTCAGCACCATCTCCTGGGCGACCATCCCGCCCATCGAGATGCCGACGACGTGCACGGCATCGATCTCGAGCGCGTCGAGCAGCCCGAGCGCGTCCTCGGCGAGGTCGGCGATCGTCAGCTCGCCTTCGTGCACGCCGCTGCGCCCGGCGCCGCGGTTGTCGAAGAGGATCAGCTCGAAGTGGTTCTCCAGCCCGCCCAGGAAGCCCTCGCCCCAGTGCAGGCTGTTTCCACCGAGGCCCTGGATGAGCAGCATCGGCTCGCCCGCCCCGCGGCGCTCGTAGTACAGGTCGTTTCCGGCGATGTCGATGTTCGGCACGGACCGAACGCTACAACGGCAACGCGAGCTGGTCGGCGCCGACGGGCGCCTCGGCGCTCTCGAAGGAGGCGACGCGCACGCCGAGCAGGCGCACGGGCCTCGCCGGCGCGTACTCGCGCAGGAGCTCGAGCGCGACGTCGGCCACGACGCCGGGGTCGTTCGTCGGCCCCGCGATCGTCCGCGCGCGGGTGACCGTCGTGAAGTCCGACAGGCGCACCTTGATAGCGATGTTGCGCCCGCGCCGGTCCTGCGCGCCCAGCCGCTCGCAGAGCTGGCGCGCGAGGTCGGCGAGGATCTCGCGCAGTCGGGCCGGATCGGAGATGTCGGTGTCGAAGGTCGTCTCGCGCGACTCCGAGACGGCGATGCGCACGGGCGTGAGCTGCGCCGACGCCTCGAAGGTCGCACGGCGCTGCAGGTCCGGGCCATGGTTGGCGCCGAAGCGCGCGACGAGCGCCTCGACCGGCGTGGCGGCGAGCGCGCCCAGAGTCGTGATGCCCATCTGCTCCAGCCGCGCAGCGGTCTTCGGCCCGATGCCGGGGACCAGGCCGGGCGGATGGCCGGCGAAGCGCTCGCACGCCTGCTCGCGCGTCAGGCAGACGAACCCGCAGGGCTTCTCGGCGTCGGAGGCGACCTTCGCGACGAGCCGGTTGGGTCCGATTCCCACCGAGCAGTTCAGCCCCGTCGCGTCGCGGATGTCCCCGATGAGCCGGCGCATCGCGGCCCGCGGCGCCACGACGCCGCCGAGGTCGAGGTAGGCCTCGTCGAGGCCGACGACCTCGACGACGTCGCCCGCCCGGCGGACGAGGTCCATGACCCCCGCCGAGGCCTCCCGGTAGGCGGCGAAGTCCAGCGCCACGAGCACGGCGTCGGGGCACAGGCGCCGCGCCCGCGCGGTCGGCATCGCCGAGCCGATGCCGAAGCGGCGCGCCTCGTAGGACGCCGTCGTCACCACCGCGCGCGGCCCGCTGCCGGACACGATCACCGGCAGGCCGCGCAGCTCGGGGCGGCGCAGCAGCTCGACGCTCGCATAGAACGCATCGACGTCGAGATGGGCGCTCGGGGCCACGGGGACAGGATGGCGACCGCATCGGACCGGTGCCGCCGGCCGCTCATGAGACAATGGACGCATCGCCCACGGCCACCGCATCTCGGCACTCGCCGCGTCGTTCCTGCACCTCGAGAGGGCCGGGGCGCGGCTGCACGTCGCCTCGGTGACGGTCTTCGACGGTCCCGCGCCGCCCTACGACGAGCTGCGCCAGCTCATCGAGTCCCGGCTGCACCTCGTGCCGCGCTTCCGCCGGCGCCTCGCCGACGTCCCGCTCGACCAGGGCCGCCCGGTGTGGGTCGACGACCCGCACTTCAACCTGCGCTACCACCTGCGCCACGCGGGCCTGCCCGGGCCCGGCAGCGAGGAGCAGCTGAAGAACCTTGCCGGTCGGCTGTTCGCCCAGCGGCTGGACCCCACGAAGCCCCTGTGGGAGATGTGGCTCGTCGACGGCCTGCAGGACGGGCGCTTCGCGCTCGTGTCCAAGAGCCACCATGCGCTCGTCGACGGCATCGAGGCCGTCGACATCACGACCGTCCTCTTCGACGACGACCCCACCGCTCCGGCCGGGACGAGCGGGCCGAGCCGCTGGACGCCGCGGCCGCTGCCGAGCTCCGCGCAGCTGCTGAGCGACGCGCTCTTCGAGCGCGTGACCCGTCCGAGCGAGCTCGTGCGTACCGCGCGCGCGGTCTTGCGCGGGCCGCGCCACGTGCTGCAGCGCGCACGCGACGGGCTGCAGGCGATGGGAGCGCTGAACTTCGCCGGGATGCAACCCGCGCCGCCGACGCCGCTGAACGTGAAGGTCGGACCGCATCGCCGCTACACCTGGGTCGACGCCGACCTCGCCGAGCTGCAGCGCGTCAAGGACTCGCTCGGCGGCACCGTCAACGATGCCGTGCTCGCCGTCGTGGCCGGCGCGCTCGGCCGCTTCCTGCGCCACCGCGGCGTCGACACCGACGGACTGCTGCTGCGCGCGCTCGTGCCGGTGCTCGTGCGCGGCGAGGGCCACGGGCGCGCGCTCGGCAGCGAGGTGGCGCCGATGTGGGTCTCGCTGCCGGTCGGCATCGAGGATCCCCCCCGCCAGCACGCCGCGATCCGCGACGCCACCGCGCAGCTCGACGACGCCCGGCAGGCGGTCGGCGCGCGCGCGCTGACCGAGGCGGCCGGGTTCGCGCCGCCGACGATCATGAGCCAGGCCGCGCGCCTGCAGCAGCGCCAGCGCTTCTTCAACCTCGTCGTCACGAACGTCCCCGGCCCGCAGCAGCCGCTGTACCTGCTCGGCCGCCGGCTGCGGGCGCTGTATCCGGTCGTTCCGCTCGCCGGCCGCCAGGCGCTCGGCGTCGCCGTGATGAGCTACGACGGGCGCCTCGGCTTCGGGCTGCTCGGCGACTACGACGCGCTGGCGGACCTCGACACGCTGGCGGACATGCTGCGCCGGTCGATCGCCGATTTGTCCGCCGGCGCCTCCGCGCCGCGGCACGCCGCCCGCGGGCGCGGTGCGACGCGCGCCGGCGCCGCACGACACCCGAGCGGGCCGCGCAGCCCGGCGGCCGGAGGAGCGCGCTGATGGCCGGCAAGGCGATCGCCGCGCTGGCGACGGTCGTCCTGACCGTCGTCCTCGTTGCGGGCGCCGCCGCGTTCTTCGTCTCGCGCGACGACGCGACCGTGCCGGGCGCAGGCCAGGAGGGCCCCGGCGTCGCGCGGCCGGCCGGCGCCGAGCCGCGCGTCCGGCCCGGCAACGTCATGCTGCTGCACTCCGACGAGCGCCTCACGCTCGACCTGCGCCGCCTTGCCGAGCGGATCGCCGGCCCGCCCGATCCGGCGCTCACGGAGGCCGGGCAGGCGGTCCTCGTGCGGCAGCGCCCGAACCTCCAAGCCGCGGTGACCGCCGTCACCGCGACGCGCATGCTCGAGGCCGACGGCCCCGATGATCCCGCGCTTGAGGCGTTCACCGAGTACTGGCTGGGACGCACCGGGTAGCGCGATCACGATGCCCGTCGCCGAACGCTCGCCCGCCCGCCCGTGACGGCGCCGCTGCGCATCGCGCTCGTGCAGATGAACGCCGTCGTCGGCGACATCGCCGGCAACGAGCGCGAGATCTCCGCGGGCATCGCGCTGGCCGCCGACGCGGGCGCGCAGCTCGTCGTGTTCCCCGAGCTCGCGCTGACGGGCTACCCGCCCGAGGACCTGCTGCTCAAGGAGCACTTCCTCGCCGACACGCGGGCGGCGCTGGAGCGGATCGCCTCCGACACGACCGGAATCGTCGCGGTGGTCGGCTACCCGGAGCGCGCCGAGGACGTCCACAACTCCGCGGCGATCCTCGCCGACGGCAGGGTGCAGGCCAGCTACCGCAAGCAGCACCTGCCCAACTACGGCGTCTTCGACGAGCTGCGCTACTTCCAGCCCGGCGAGCGCGGCGCGACGATCGCGATCGACGGCATCACGGTCGGGCTGACGATCTGCGAAGACATCTGGCAGCCCGGGCCGCCGCTGTCGGACGAGGCGCTCTCGGGCGCGCGGGTCATCGTCAACCTGTCGGCGTCGCCCTACGCCGCGGGCAAGGGGGCGCGGCGCGAGCAGATGATCCAGCAGCGCGCCCGGGACGAGCTGTGCGCGGTCGCGTTCTGCGGCCTCGTCGGCGGTCAGGACGAGCTCGTCTTCGACGGCTACTCGGTCGTCGTCGATCACGAGGGGACCGTGATCGCACGGGCGCCGCAGTTCGAGGAGACGCTGCTGATCGCCGACGTCGACCCGGTGACGGTGGGGTCCGCGCGCCTGCGTGACACACGGCGCCGCGCGCCCTTACCCGCCGCGTACGGCGACGCCGACAGGTTGACGATCACGCGGGCGCCCGCCAGCGCCTCGTCGGACAGCGGCGGACCGGGCTGCCAGATGTCCTCGCAGATCGTCAGCCCGACGGTGACCCCGTCGATCGCGATCGTCGCGCCACGCTCGCCGGGCTGGAAGTAGCGCAGCTCGGCGAAGACGCCGTAGTTGGGCAGGTGCTGCTTGCGGTAGATGGCCTGGATCGCGCCGTCGGCGAGGATCGCGGCGGCGTTGTGGACGTCCTCGGCGCGCTCGGGGTCGCCGACGATGGCGACGATGGCCGTCGTGTCGGCCGCGAGGCGCTCCAGCGCATCGCGCGCGTCGGCGAGGAAATGCTCCTTGAGCAGCAGG
>DASZDB010000229.1:0-3456 GCA_035942495.1 Solirubrobacteraceae bacterium | reverse complement strand
GCTTCTACGTCGTCGACCGCGGCACGCTGCGCGTGCACGGCGGCGGCCGCGAGATCGCGCGCCTGGGACCGGGTGACTGCTTCGGCGAGATCTCGCTGCTGCGCGGGATGCCGCGGATGGCGACCGTCACGGCGGCCGAGCCCGTGGTCCTCTACGCGCTGGACCGCGACGACTTCCTGGCGATTCTCGTCGGTCAGCCGCGGGTCGCCCAGCAGGCGCGCCGCTTCGCCGCCGCGCGGCTCGGCGAGACGCTCACTCCCCGAGCACCTTGATCACGAGCCGCTTCGGGCGGCCACCGTCGAACTCCGCGTAGAAGACCGCCTGCCAGGGGCCGAGGTCGAGCCGTCCGTCGGTGATCGGCAGGACGACCTGGTGGTGGACGAGGAGGTTCTTGAAGTGGGCATCGCCGTTGTCCTCGCCGCCGCGGTGATGGCGGAAGTCGCCGGGGTCGGGGGCGAGCTGCGCGGCGACGTCGTTGGCGGGCGGGCGCCACGAAGGCGGGGCGAGCTTGTCGAGCCATTCCAGCGTGTCCTCGAGGATGCCGGGCTCGTCGTCGTTGACCCAGACGCCGGCGGTGATGTGCATCGCCGACACGAGCACCATCCCCTCCTCGACGCCGGACTCGCGCACGGCCGCCTCGACGTCTTCGGTGATGCGCACGAATTCGCGGCGCTGGTCGGTGGTGAAGGTGCGATAGACGGTGTGAGAGCGCATGGCCAGGCATGGTGGCGCACGTGATCGGCCCGCGCCGGGCGGCGGCGGCGGGGGCGTGCCCGGCGGGTGCTGCACAATGGCCGGCGTGAGACTCGTCCGCCCGACCCCGTGACCGCGCCAGAGGCCACGAGACCGCAGATTCGCGAGCTTGCGCTGGGCGAGCTGCTCGACGTCTCGTTCAGGATCTGCCTGGCGCACTGGCAGACGCTGCTCAAGGCCGTGCTCGTCGTGATCGTGCCGGTGCAGATCATCAGCACGATCGTCACCGCCGACTACACGCTGTCGTCGTTCGACATCGGCTCGAACTCCGACCAGACGACACGCGAGACAATCGACGAGCTCAACCGCCATATCGACGGCCTGCTCATCTCAGGGGTGCTGCAGATCCTGGCCCTGGCGTTCGCGACCGCGGCGTGCCTACGCGCGATCGCCGCCGCCTACCTCGGCGAGACGCCCGACTGGCGCGCGTCGCTGACGTACGCCGTGCGGCACGCGGGGCCGCTGCTGGCGCTGACCGTGCTCTACCTGGCGGGCGTGATGGTCGGCGCGATCGCGTTCCTGCTGCCGGGCATCTGGCTGTACATCGCGTGGGCCTTCGCGCTGCCGGCGCTGCTGATCGAGGGCCTGCGCGGACCCGAGGCGCTGCGTCGTTCCTACGGCCTCGTGCAGGGACGCTGGTGGCGGACCTTCAGCGTGATCGCGCTCGGCTTTCTGCTCGCGATCGTGATCTCGACCCTCGCGCGCGGCGTCTTCCTCATCGGGCTGCTCATCTCCGACGCCGACGCGCTCGTGCTCGCGCTCAGCGCGCTCGCGGGCATCGTCGGCCTGGCGATCAGCGCGCCGTTTCAGGCGGCGCTGCTGACCGTCCTGTACTTCGACACGCGTGTCCGCAAGGAGGCCTTCGACGTCCACGGGCTGGCCGGGGAGCTCGGGGTCGAGGCGCCGCCGGCTGGCGCGCCGGCGCCCGCGGCGGTCGGCGACCCACCGCCGCGCACGCTGCCCAAGGCGCCGCTGTGGCCCTCCAAGCCGGGGGCGAGCCCGAAGACCGGGGACGCGACCGGCGACGCGACCCGAGCCGACAGCGAGCCGGGGACGCGTACCGCCGAGCGCCCGCGTCCCGCCGAGCCGCCGCCGCCTCCACCGGGCTGGCGGCCGTCGCCGCCTGCTCCCCCCGCGGAGGATCGCGACCGCGAGCCGGTGGGCGAAGACGGCGGCTCTGCCGAGCGAGCCCGCGGGTAGGACGCGCCGATGGACCTCGGGCTGCAGGGCAAGGCGTGCATCGTCACCGGCGCCACGCGCGGCATCGGCCTCGAAACCGCGCGGATGCTGCACGCCGAAGGCGCCCACGTGCTGGCGGTCGCGCGCACCGGCGAGGACGTCTTCCGCGCCGACGTGACCGACCCGGCGGACGCCGCGGCGATCGTCGCCGCGTGTGTCGAGCGCTACGGCACGGTCGACGTGCTCGTCAACAACGCGGGGACGAGCTTCGTGCGCTCGCTGGAGGAGCTCAGCGACGAGGACTGGCAGTCGCAGTGGGACCTGCACGTCATGGGGCCGATGCGGCTCATGCGCGAGGCCGCGCCGCTCATGGCCGCGCGCGGCGGCGGGCGGATCGTCAACGTCTGCTCGTCGGCGGGCAAGCGCCCGTCGCTGACGAACCCGGCCTATGCGGTGACGAAGGCCGCGCAGCTCTCGCTCTCGCGCGTGTTCGCCGACCGCTACGCGGCTGACGCGGTGCTCGTCAACGCCGTGGCGCCCGGCGCGGTGACCTCGCCGCTGTGGACAGGGCCCGGCGGGCTCGCCGAGCAGGCGGCGGCCGCGCGTGGCATCTCGCCCGAGGAGGCGCTCGCCGCGCAGGCCGCGAAGATCCCGCTCGGCCGCATGGCGTCGGCCGCCGAGATCGCCTCCGTGATCGTGTTCCTGTGCTCCGAGCGTGCCTCGACGGTGACGGGCGCCGCCTGGTCGGCCGACGGCGGCACCGTCGCGACGATCATCTGAGCGGCGGCTCGGCGACGGCGCGCGCGGCGGCGCCTGCTAGAACTCGCGCCCGCATGGCCGTCAACACCGATGTCATCGGCAAGACCTTCGCGCCCGCGACGTACGCCGTGGGGCGCGAGAAGATCCGCGAATACGCGCACGCGGTGGGGGAGACCGACCCGCTGTACCTCGACGTGCAGGCGGCGCGCGCTGCCGGCTACGACGATGTCGTGGCGCCGCCGATGTTCGCCGTCGTCTACAGCCTGCCCGCCGTCTGGCCCGCGCTGTTCGACGAGGAGGTCGGGATCGACTTCGCGCACATGGTCCACGGCGGCCAGGAGTTCGCGTGGGGGCCGGTCGTCGTCGCGGGCGACGAGATCACGACGACCGCGTCGCTGAAGGACGTCAGCGAGCGCCGCGGCAACGACTTCTTCGTCTTCGAGTCCGTTTCGGTGAACGGGCGCGGCGAGACGGTCTGCACGGGCCTGTGGTCGAACATCGTGCGGACGGCGTGATGCAGGCGGGCGACGAGCTCGCGCCGCTGTCGGTGACACCCGACAAGTACGCGACCGTGCGCTACGCGGGCGCATCGGGCGACTTCAACCCGATCCACATCGACGAGGAGTTCGCCCGCCAGGTCGGGCTGCCGGGGCGCATCCTGCACGGCCTCTACACGATGGCGCAGGTCGCGCGGGCACTCACCGACGCCGGCGGCGGCCCGGCCTCGCTCAAGCGTCTGAGCGTGCAGTTTCGCGGGATGGGCGT
>DASZDB010000228.1:0-13880 GCA_035942495.1 Solirubrobacteraceae bacterium | reverse complement strand
GTCCATGAACGAGCCGTGATTCGGCGCAAGGATCACGGGACCGCTCTGCGGCACCTTCTCGCTGGAGATCGTGCGCGCGCGAAAGAACGTGAGCGCCCACACCCCGGTGAGCACGCGCACGATCTCGTAGGCGAAGTTCGGCTCGGTCGTGCGCGAGCGCTCGTGGAAGACGGCGAAGTCCTCGGCGGGACGCTCGTCACGCCCGCCGCTGCCCATCGCCGCAAGCTGCTCTGACCGCTTCATCCCCACAGGTGAACCTTACCCGCGAGCCCATCCTCCGGCACGCTGGACGGCGCGCTGCCACTGCTGCATGAGCTCGCCGCGCTCGTCGTCGCCCATCTGCGGCTCGTAGCGCGCGCCCGTCGCCTCGCGGCGCGCGACGTCGTCCTGCGTCCAGGCGCCGACGCCGACCCCCGCCAGCAGGGCCGCGCCGAGCGCCGTCGTCTCGGCGAGCTCGGCGACCGCGATCGGGACGCCGAGCACGTCGGCCTGAAACTGCATGAGCCACGCGTTGGCTGTCGCGCCGCCGTCGGCGCGCAGCTCGGCGAGCTGCTGCCCGGACGCCGCCTCCATCGCCTGCACGGCGTCGACGGTCTGGTAGGCGATCGCCTCGAGCGTCGCGCGCGCGATGTGCGCGCGCGTGCTGCCGCGCGTGAGCCCGACGATCGTGCCGCGCGCATAGGGGTCCCAGTGCGGCGAGCCCAGGCCGGGCAGCGCGGGGACGAAGTAGACGCCGTCGTTGGAGTCAAGCGAGCCGGCGAGCTCCTCGGTCTCCGCCGCGGCCTCGATGATCCCGAGGCCATCGCGCAGCCACTGCACGCCGGCGCCGGTGACGAAGATCGCCGCCTCGAGCGCGTAGATCGTCCGCTCGCCGATCCCCCAGGCGACGGTCGCGAGCAGTCCGGCCGGCGCGGTCGGCACCTTCTCGCCGGAGTTCATGAGCACGAAGGAGCCGGTCCCGTACGTGTTCTTGCCCAGGCCCGGCTCGAGGCAGCCCTGGCCGTAGAGCGCCGCCTGCTGGTCGCCCGCGATCCCCGCCACCGGCACGCCGTCGTGGCCGGCGCCGAGCGCGCCGTCGCGCAGCGTCCCGAACTCGCCGATGCTCGGCAGCACCTCGGGCAGCGCGACCTCGGGGACGTCGCCGAAGAGCGCCAGCAGCTCGTCGTCCCAGACGCCGCGGCGGATGTCGTAGAGCATCGTGCGCGATGCGTTCGTGACGTCGGTGCGGCGCTCGCCGGTGAGCTTGAACACGAGCCAGGCGTCGATCGTGCCGAACACGGCCTTGCCGTTCTGCGCCTTCTCGCGCAGCCCCTCGACGTTGGCCAGCAGCCACTCGATCTTCGTCGCGCTGAAGTACGGGTCGAGGACGAGCCCGCTGTGGCGCCGCACGACGGTTTCGTGACCGGCGGAGCGAAGCTCGTCGCATCGCTCGGCGGTGCGGCGGTCCTGCCAGACGAGCGCGCGGTGCAGCGGCTCGCCCGTCTTCGGATCCCAGACACAGACGGTCTCGCGCTGGTTGGTGATCCCGATGGCCTGTAGCCCGCCGTCGCCGACGTCGGCGTCCTCGAGCGCCTCGAGCGCCACCGCACGGGTGACGTCCCAGATCTCGGCGGCGTCGTGCTCGACCCACCCCGGCTTCGGGAAGTGCTGCTGAAACTCGCGGTACGCCCGGCCGATGGGCTCGGCGCTCTCGTCGAAGACGAGGCAGGTCGTGCCGGTCGTGCCCTGGTCGATCGCGAGGATCACGCGCGGGACGCTACGCGCTCCGAACGCTCCGTGTCTCGCGGCTCTGCCGAGGACTGGCCGGGACCGGGAGGATGAACGGTCCCGGCCTTGTCGTCGGCTCGGCGACGGTGGCTTGGCGATCAACGCTCCGCCGTCTTGCTCGCCACCGGCGACGGAGGGGCTCGCCGGTGGTGATGCACCCAAGGTACGGCGGCCTCCGTGAGCCACACATCGACGCTCGTACAAACTCACGGCGCCGCGATTGGACCGGCCGTGCGCGGTCGACCCGCGCCGCACGGAGGACACGGCCCCCAGCGGTCATCGCACGTCCGCCAGCGCCGCCTCGATCGCCGCCGCGGCCGGCTCGACCTGGTGGTTGGTGAGGTGCTCCCACACAAGGGTTCTGCCGTCGGCGAGCGCCACGACGAGCGCATGCGTGCTGAACAACGCGGCCTCGCCGCGCGGGCGGTCGAGGACCGCGCGGACATCGCGCAGCGCGATCACGCGCGGCGGCGCGGCCCCCGGACCGGCCCAGCGCTGGTCGACGATCCGGCGCGCCGTCACGGTGAGTTGGGCAGGCGGGCCCCACTTCTCGCTCATCTCCGTCCAGCCGCACGTGAACAGCACGTCCTCGCCGGGGTCGAGCAGCGCGAGCAGCTGGGCGACGTGCTCCTCGGCGGGCTCGCCGCCCTGCGTGTGGTCGGCGTACGTCTCGGCGATCGACTGCGCGGTCTCCATGGGTAGGGCTCAGTGTCTCAGCGGCGGCTCGCGTAGACCGCGAGGAAGTCCAGCAGCTGGCGGCCGCGGTGTGCGAAGCCGCGCCACGTGCGGCCGGTGGCGCGGTGCGCGAGGTCGAGCGGGATCTCCTCGATCCGAAAGCCCGCGCGGGCGGCGTCGACCGTCATCCCGATCTCCATGCCGAAGCGCGGCGCGAACGGCACGACGGTCGCGAACGCGGGACCGCTGAGCGCGCGCTGACCGGAGATCGGCGCCGCTGTGTCCAACCCGGTGAGGTTGCGGATCGCCTTGTGCGCGAAGCCGATCGCGAGGCCGAACCCGCCGCCGACGCGGGAGGCGAAGACAGCGACGGCGAGGTCGCAGCGCCCGGCCCTGACGGCGTCCGCGAGCGCGGGCAGTTGCGCGGCGCTGGCGGCGAGGTCGCCGTCGACGAGCACGAAGACCGGCGGGTCGGGCTCCAGCGCACGGCTGAGGACGCGCCGCGCGGCGAGCGTCGCCGCGCCGCCCTTGCCGATCGAGCGCTCACTGCGCACGACCTCCACGCCGGCGCGCTCCGCGACGCCCGCCGTGCCGTCCGTCGAGCCGTCATCGGCAACGATCACCCGCGCGCTCGGGAACGCGCGCCCCAGCGCCGTGAGCGTCTCGCCGAGCCGGTCGGCCTCGTCGTGCGCGGTGACGATCACGATCGTGTCGGCGTCCATACCGGCGTCTACTCTGCCACACGCGGACGTGCCCGGAACAAGGAGAGGCAATGGTTGAGGTTGAGGCCCACATCACGGGCATCGTCTGGAAGATCGAGT
Source organism: Solirubrobacteraceae bacterium (assembly GCA_035942495.1). Classification (GTDB taxonomy): domain Bacteria; phylum Actinomycetota; class Thermoleophilia; order Solirubrobacterales; family Solirubrobacteraceae; genus CADCVQ01. The sequence goes on along the minus strand of DASZDB010000228.1, from coordinate 10,617 downwards.
GCAAGGTCGGCGACCGCGTCGAGGAGGGCGACACGGTCATCACGCTCGAGTCGATGAAGATGGAGATGCCCGTCGAGGCCGAGGATCCCGGTGTCGTGAAGGAGATCCTCTGCGAGGAGGGGCAGCCGGTCGACGAGGGCGACACGCTCGTCATCCTCGAATGACGCATCGTCCTTGAACTAACCAGATATAGACGCTGTGCTATCTGCGCGGCGCAGCGGTAGTTTTCGCTCCATGTCAGGGTCCGTGATAGTCGACAGACCCGCAGCAGGCGTCCTGCGGCTGGCGATCTCGAACCCGGCAAAGCGCAACGCGCTCGACCACGCGATCCTCGGCGCGATCTCCGACGAGCTGGCGGCAATCGGCGACGACGTTCGCTGCGTGGTCCTCACCGGCGCGGACGGGATGTTCTCCTCGGGCTATGACATCTCCGACATCCCGCTCGACGACTTCCCCGCGCAGGCCGAGAGGCTCGTCGCGCATCCGTTCTGCCGCGGGTTGACCGCGCTCGACGCGCTCGACATCCCGACGCTCGCGCTGCTGCCCGGCTCGGCGATCGGCGGCGGCCTCGAGCTCGCCGTCGCCTGTGACCTGCGGCTGGCCGCCACCCACATCAAGCTCGGCATGCCGCCGGCGAAGCTCGGGCTCATCTACTCCCATAGCGGCCTGCGGCGCTTCATCGACACGATCGGCGCGCCGCGCACGCGCGAGCTGTTTCTGCTCGGGCGCTACATCGACGCCGCGACGGCGGCGGCCTGGGGGCTCGTCAACTGGGTCGTCGACGAGGACGAGGTCGAGGACGCCGGGCTGGCCATCGCCACACAGCTGGCCGCCAACGCGCCGCTGTCGATGGCCGGCAACACGCGCGTCCTGCGCGAGCTGCTGCAGGCCGAGGGCGCGCTGGATCCCGACGTCGAGCGCCAGCTGCTGGCGCTGCGGGCATCGAGCTTCGAGACCGAGGACCTCGTCGAGGGCGTCTCGGCGTTCGCGCAGAAGCGCTCGCCGAGCTGGAAGGGGCGCTAGTACACCGGCGCGGTCCGGCGCAAATGCCGGTGTTCACTGGCCGCAAATGCAGCCGCGCGCAGGCCACCGCGCGGTGATCATCGCCCTGCGCCTGTGGCAGGACCCGCTCCAGCCCGCGCATGCCTACGCGAGCGCCTCGCGAAACGTGCACAGGCGCACGCGTGCCCGCTCGAGCGCGACGCGCACGCGCCGGTCGCACAGCGCCTCGAGCTCGCGCACGCGCTCCGCGCCGTAGCCCGGGTCGGGCTCGGGCGCGGCCGCCGGGTGACAGCACAGCTCGGTGGCGCCGGCCGGCAGCGCGGCGATGAGTCGCGCGAGCCGCTCGGGCGTGATCGCGTCGGGCAGCGGCGCGCCCTCGCCATCCCGGCCGTAGAACGCGCCGCAGTAGCGCACACGGCCGTGATGGCGCAGCGGGATGCGCAGCTGCTTGGCTCGCGCTCCGAGGATCGAGCGGACCGGCTCCTCGCGGTGGACATGCTGGTGGGAGTCCAGGTGCGACGGGGCGCAGCCGGTGAGTTCGCGAAAGCGTACGAGCTGACGCTCGAGCTCGGCGCTGACCGCGGCCGGGTCGGCAGTGTCGACGACCTCGTAGGCGGCGCGCCAGCCGTCGTCGCGGCGCACCCATTCACCGAGGTCGAGGTGCAGCCCGAGCGCCAGGCGCGGGTGCTCGCGGGCGGCGGCGACGGCCTGCTGCGCCGCGGGGGTGCGCACCATGAGGCTCGTCGCCGTGACGATGCCGTCGGCGTGGGCGCGCAGGATGCCGGCGTTCACGCCGGCGCTGAGGCCGAAGTCGTCGGCGTTGACGACGAGCCGGCGGTCGGCCGTCATGGCGCGATCCGAGCGGCCAGCTCGCGCGCGTCGGCGGCCCAGTCGTGGCGGTGCTCGGGTGGCGGCGTCCAGTCGTGTGACCAGCCCAGCCACTGCAGCGCGACGAGCAGCCGCGCCGCGTCGAGCGCCGCGTCGAACTCGGACCCCGCGGCGGCGGTCGGCAGCGCGTCGCGGTAGGCCGCGACGACGCGCGCGCGCCGATCGGGCGCCCAGCCGCCGGCGGTGAGCGCGGCGAGGTCGAGCAGGCCCGGGCCGACCCCGGCCGTCTCCCAGTCGACCGGCCGCACCCGCGGCCCGGCCGCGGTGTCCTGCACGAGCACGTTCGATGCGTAGAGCTCACCGTGGAGGAACGCAGAAGGCCACGCCGCGAGCCGCTGCACCGCGCGCAGCGCGGGCGCCCGCACGGCGCGGAGATCGTCCGGCGACATCGCCAGCGCGCGATCGACCCAGCGGCGCAGGTGCGCCCCGTCGTAGCGCAGCAGATGCACGCCCTGCGGGACCGGCGCGCCATGCATCCGCGCCAGCCAGCGCGCGGTCGCCTCCCACGGTGCCAGCCCCTCGGCCTGCCACAGCGGCACCCCGTCGACGAGCTCGAGGAACAGCCAGACCCGATCCTCGTCGACGAGCGCGCCGTGGCAGGCCGGCGCGTCGAGCCCGTGCAGCAGCGTCGTGTAGGCCTCTACCTCGCGCAGCGGGTCGACGAGGAACGCCGGTCGCGACGGGCGCGGCCGCGGCGTGAGGTCCTTGAACAGCAGCGGCGGCCGGCCGGCGATCCGCAGCTCCTCGACCGGGACGCTCGAGCCGTACGCCCAGGGCAGGCGCCGCAGCGCCCCGACCTCGCCGCCGAGCGCCGTCGCGAGGCCGGCGCGCAGGTCGTCGTCGCTCACAGGCACGCGAGCAGCACCGGCAGGACGCGGTCGGAGTCGAACACGCTCTCCGCGAGTTCGCGGGCGCCGCGGCGGTGGCGCGGGTAGTCGGAGCGCAGCTCGTCGACGGCGGCGGCGACGTCGTCGGCGGTCGAGAAGGCGAACAGCCCCTCGCCGGTGGGAAGCCACGCCGCGAAGCCCGTGTCCTGGGCGATCACTGGCCGGCCCGAGGCCAGGTAGCACAGGCTGCGGTCGCTGAACCAGCCGCAGCGCGAGACGACATAGCCGAGCTTGGCGAGCCCGAACTCCGCCCACGAGCCCTGCACGAACGCGCGATAGTCGGCGGGCGTGCCGGCGACCGCGGCGGGGTCGAGCAGGCGCCAGCCGTGGCGGTCGAGCGCGGCAAGGTCGTCGCGCTCGTCGGGATGGATGCCCAGCGCGAGCAGGAATGGCGCGCGGGCGCGCTGCGGCAGGTCGATGAGCGGTCGCAGCGCGTGGGCCTTCTGGCCGTAGTGCACGCCGTCGTGGTGAATCGAGCCGTAGGCGCGCCAGTGCCCGACGGTGGTCAGCCCGTCGTGGACGACCGCATCGGCGAGCGGCCAGTGGTCGAGCACGATCGGCTGCGGCGTCGTGATCCAGTCGCGCTCGCAGGTGGGGACGTCGCAGCCGGGGCGGCCGATCTCGCGACCGATCGTGACGAAGCGGTCGTGGCGATCGAAGCCCATGTCGACGCTCTCGGCGGCGTGCCAGAGCTGCGTGAAGGCCGGGTCAAGATCGACGAAGACGCGCAGCCGCACAGCGTCGAGCACCGCCTCGTCGGTCAGCGTGCCCGAGATGTTGAGCAGCACGTCGGCGCCGGCGACGGCGCGCAGCAGCTCGGCGCGGCCCAGGCCCGCGGTCGTGCCGTCACCGCGCTCGATGATCGCGGCGTGCGGGCCGAGGTCGAACTCGCGGAGCAGCATGGCGAAGCGCGCGACCGCGGCCGGGTAGGCGTCGGGCTCGACCTCCTCCACCACGATCACCTCGTGGCCGAGCCGGCGCAGGCCGAGGACGTACTGCAGCGCCGCCCACGTCGCACCGCCCTGGCGCGGCACGGCCGCGAGCATGCCGGCGACGACGATCCGCAGGCGTTCGCTGCTCACGGGGCGATCTCCGCGGCGTCGAGCAGCGGCGCGAGCGCCGACGCGGGCGCGAAGTGCTGCTCGGCGATGCGGCGCGCGGCGGCGCTGTGGCGGGCGTGGTCGGCGACGAGCGCCTGCGCGCGCCGCACCGCCTCCTGCGGCGTCGAGAACGTCAGCAGCCCCTCCCCCACCGGCAGCGTGTCGCCGAGGCCGGTGTCCTGGACGAGCGCCGGCCGCCCGGAGGCGAGGTAGCGCACGGTCCGGTCGCTGCACCAGCCGCTGCGGGTGTGGACGTAGACGCCCTGCGCGGCGGAGAACTCGGCGCCCGAGCCGCGCACGTAGCGCGCGAAGGCGCCGGTGTCGCGGGCGACCTCGGGCGCGAGCGTCGTCCAGCCGCCGGCGCGCAGCCGCACGGCGTCGGCCTCGTCGGCGGCGTGCAGGTCGAGCACCACCTCGAACGGCAGGCCGGCGCGCTGCGGCACGTCGGCGAGCGCGCGGAACTCGTGCGCCTTGACGCCGTAGGTGCGCCCGCGCCAGCTGATCGGACCGTAGGCGCCGCGCCACGACCCGACCGTGGTGAAGCGCGTGAACGGCGCGTCGACGACCGGCCAGCGCTCGAGCACGACCGGCTGGCGGATCGCGCGCCAGCGCACGCCGCCGCTCGGCAGCTCGCAGCGTGCCGTGCCGATGTTCGCGCCGACGGTGAAGCGCAGGTCGTGGCCGCCCGCCCCCACGTCGTGGCCTTCTGCCAGCCAGACCTGCGTGTAGCCCGGGTCGAGGTCGACGAACGCGCGCCGCCGCGGCAGCGCGAGCAGCTCGGGGCGACGCAGGTGGCCGGTGATGTTCACGAGCAGCGCGGCGTCGCGCATGCGGTCGTGCAGCTCGGCGTGCGCCATTCCGCGGATCTGCGTGCCGTCGGCGCTGACGAGCGCGGCCGAGCCGGTGAACCCGAAGGCCTTCATCGTGGCGTCGAACGCCGCGGCGTTAGCGGAGTCGGCGAACGTGGCGGGGCGGCCGCCGGCGCCGACCGCGTGCGCCGCGTCGAGCTGCTCAACGAACAGGACGTCGAAGCCCAGCGAGCGCAGCCCTTCGGCCCAGCTCATCCGCACCCAGGCGCTGCCGCCGTGGCGATGCTTGTTGGCGACCGCGCCGCTGACGACGACCGTGGTCACGACGCCACCGCCGCCGCGCCGACGCGGTCCAGCAGCCGGCCCAGCACGCGGTCGGAGTCGAAGTACTGCTCGGCGAGCGCGCGGGCCGCGGCGGCGTGGCGCGCCGGGTCGGCGCGGATCGCCTCGACGCCGGCGATCGCCTCCTCCATCGTCGAGAACGCCAGCAGCCCCTCGCCGGTCGGGTACAGGTCGCTGAAGCCGGTCTCCTGCGCGAGCACCGGCCGGCCGGACGCCAGGTAGCAGAGGCTGCGCTCGCTCAGCCAGCCGCTGGCACTGTCGACGTAGATCCCCTTCGCGACCATGATCTCGGCATCGGAGCTTTGGATGTAGCGCCGGTAGCCGTCGGGGGTCGGGGCCACGGAGGCGGGCGGCACGATCGTCCAGCCGCCGTCGCTCAATCGCGCGCGGTCGGCATCGTCGGCCGGATGGATGTCGAGGGCGAGCTCGAACGTGGCGCCGCCGGCGCGCCGCGGCAGCTCGGCGAAGCGGCGGAACTGGTGCACGCGCAGGCCGTACGTGTGGCCGTCGTACTCGATCGGGCCATAGGCGCCGCGCCAGCTGGCGATGCTCGTGAAGCGGCAGCCGCCGCCCGGCGGGCTGAGCGGCCACTCGTCGAGGATCACCGGCTGCGGCGTCGTGATCCAGTTCAGCCCGTTCTCGGGCACCGTGCAGCCGGCGCTCCCGATGTGCTCGCCGATCGTCACGTGCACGTCGTGGCCCGCGAACACGTCGGCCAGCCCCAGCGCGCGCCACATCTGGCCGAAGCCGGGATCGGTGTCGAGGAACACGCGTCGGCGGGCGGCGGCGAGCAGCGCACCGTCGGTGAGGTAGCCCATGACGTTGAGCAGCAGGTCGGCGTCGGCGACGAACTGCAGCGCCGCGCGGCGGTCGACCCCGGCGTGCCGGCCGGCGCCGAGGTCCAGCGACCAGGCGTCGCCGAGGCCGACGTCACCCAGCACGCCCGACAGCCACGCGATGCCGGCGGCCTCGCGCGGCGCGTCGGCGCCGTCGAGGCGGTCGAGAAACAGCACCTCGTAGCCCAGGCGGCGAAAGCCGAGAAGGTACTGCAGAAACTGCCAGGCGTGGCCGGCCGAGCCGGGCTTCTGGGCGATCGCTCCGGCGATCGCGATGCGGCCCTTCATCGTGCCGCTCCGACGTCGAAGATCGCGCAGTCGGTGTCGCGCCACAGCGGCGTGCCCAGCCGCCGGGCCAGCTCCGGGTAGTGCTCCAGCCACCAGCCCGACACCTGCGGCACGACGACGTGCGTGACGCCGCGGCGCGCGCGCAGCGCCTCGAGGTGCGCGACCGCGGTGGCGCCGTCGCGTGGGTAGCCGTCGGGCAGCAGCGCGCGGTCGGGGAAGTTGACGCCGTCGCGGCCGCAGCGGTCGAGGATCGCCGGGTCCCACTTCGCGATGGCGGCGATGACCGCGTCGGCGGGCGTCGCACGGGCGACCGCCGCGCCGGCGCGCGCGAGCTGGGCGTCCCAGCCTTCGTCGGGCGCGGACTCGCGGCGCAGGCGGGCGCCGAAGCGGGTGCCATCCAGCGCGTCCGCGAGCGCGGCGAGCGCCGCGCGGGTCTCCCGCAGGCAGGCGGCGTCGTCGCCGCGCGCCGTGGCCGCGCAGAGTCGATCCAGCGTGGCCCGCGTACTCGCTGTCGCGGTGAAGCGGTCGGCGAGCGCGATCGTGTCCAGGGCGGCAGCGGGGTCACCGCGGGTGTAGGCGTCGCCCGCGTGCAGCAGCGCCTGCGCGGCCAGCCCGGCCTCCGCGGTGGCGCGCGCGCGGCCGTGGTGCGGGATGCGCAGCCGCTCCTCGCGCAGCACGAGGCGTACGACGCGCACGTTGCAGCGCAGCCGCTCGCCGCCGGCGGCGGTCGCGCGCGAGATCGTGCGCGCGTGCTGGCGGTAGTCGGCGACGCGCTCGGCGCTGTAGGCGACCGCGCCGCGCAGGGCGATGCGCAGCCACATCTCCCAGTCCGTGCTGCTCGCGCCGATCGTCGTGGCGAACGGGCCGGCGGCGTCGTGGGCGCTGCGCCGCACGACGACCGTCGAGGTGGTCATCTCGTTCGTCGCGACGAGGTTGGCGAACGCCACCGCCGACGGCTCGATCGCGTCGTGCGCGAACGGCGCGGGCCAGTCCGGCAGCGCGCGCCCGTCAGCGTCGATGACGCCGTGCCCGCCGTGGGCCAGGACGACCTCGGGGTGTGCGTCGAGCAGCGCGACCTGGCGCGCCAGCGTGCCCGGCCGGCGCACGTCGTCGGAGTCCAGCCACGCGACGTAGTCGCCGCGCGCGCCGGCCAGCAGCGTGTTGCGGTTGACGCCGACGCCGAGCGGCGCGGGGTGGCGCCGGTAGCGCACGCGCGGGCCGCCGAATGCGGCGACCACCCGCGCGGTGTCGTCGGACGAGGCGTCGTCGTGGACGAGCACCTCAAGGCCGCCGTCGACGTCCTCGCGCAGCACGCTCGCGAGTGCGGCGCCCAGGTACTCCGCCTGGTCGCGTGTGGGGATGCAGACGCTGACGCGCGGGGTCATGCCGCCACCCGCCTGCGGAAGATCTTGTTGGGCACGATCTCCTCGTAGCGCGCGTCGGGGCGCACGAGCAGGTCGACAACGAGCGCGACCTGGCGCGCGTCGATCTGCTCGCCGCTGTAGAGCTGATCGATCTCCGGGAACGCGTCGGGGTTCATCGACGGCGAGTGGCGCAGCGACCACGTGTAGTCGTCGAAGTCCAGGTAGCCGCCGGGGACGAGCAGCCGGTCGGCAAGCGCGTAGGCGAGCGCGTCGTGCGCCCAGGTGTGCGCACCGTCGAGGAACACGTAGTCAAAGACGCCCTCGCCCTGCTCCTGCAGGACGCGCATGAGACTCCAGTTGTAGGAGTCCAGCAGCCGCCGCGAGTTCGGGTGAGCGACGACGTTGTCGTGGCCGGCCTGGTGCAGCCGCATGACGGCGGACTCCACGCGGTCCGCGTAGTCGAAGAGGTGGATCTCTCCCGTGCCGCCGAGCACGTCGGCGATGCCGAGCGCGGTGTCGGCCTTGTAGACGCCGATCTCGGCGTAGCGCCGGCAGCCGGTCGTCGCGAAGAACTCGATCGTGCGCGCGTTCGGTCCGGCGACGTTGAGGTCGGTCTCGGGGTAGGCGCGGGCGACGGTCATGCGTGCACCGCCTGGTTGTCGCGAGCCGCAGCCGGCGGCGCGGGGGCGGCCGCGGCCGCGAGCGCGAAGGCGACGAACAGCTCGCCGGTCGCGGGGAGGCGCGTGTGCTCGCGCTCGAGGTGCGCCGTGAACGCGCCGTAGTGCTCGAGCCACCAGTCCGATGTCGCGGGCACGAGGAGGTACTCCGCGCCCCGCGCACGGAGCGCCTCGAGCTGGGCGATCGCCTCGCTGCTGTCGGCGGGGTGATGTCCGGCGTAGCCGCCGTCGGGGGCCTGCGGGAAGTGCTGGGCGCGGTGGGCCGGCAGGTCGACAACCTCCTCGTCGCCACGGCTGACGACCAGCACGTGCGCGCCGCGCGGCAGCGTGCCCGTCGCGAACGAACGCACGGCGTCGACGACCTGGCGCCGCCAGAGCGCCAGACGCAGCGCCTCCTGGCGCGCCTCGAGCAGCGCGAGCTCCTGCTCGAGCTGTGCGACGGCGCTGTCGCCCGCGGCGGTGAGGTCGCCGGCCGCGGTCCGCTCGACCTCCAGCGCGGCCTGCTCGAGCAGCTCCTCGTAGAGCGCCTCGAACTGATCGAGCTGGTGGGTGTCGCTGAGCACCGTCTCCGCACGGCGACGGGCGGCGCCGCCCATGCGCTCGCGCAGCGCCGGTTGCGCGGCGAGCTGCGCGAGGCGATCAGCCATCGCGCCGGCGTCGCGGCGCTCGACGACGAAGCCGCTGACATCGTGCTCGACGTTCTCCGGCAGCCCGCCGGCGTCGGAGCAGACGACGGGCAGACCCATCGCCTGCGCCTCGATGACGGCGACGCCGAAGGCCTCGGTCAGCGACGGGTGCAGCAGCACGTCGGCCCAGCCGAGCAGCTCGCGTACCTCCTCGGCACCGCGGGCACCCAGCAGCTCGACCCGGCCGGTCAGGCCGAGGTCGGCGATCGCGAACTCCGTCGGCTCGCGGTACTCGCCCTCGCCGACGAAGCGGTGCTCGACCTCGACGCCGCGCTCGACGAGCAGGCGTGTCGCGTGCAGTGCGTGGTCGTGGCCCTTCTTCCAGTGCAGGCGCCCCACGGTGAGGATCCGCAGCGGCCGCGCCGGGGTGCCGAGCACGCTGCCCGTGCGCTGCGCCGGTGGCTCGAACCAGGAGACGTCGACCGCGTCGGTGATGACGCGGTGCGGCTGGTCGGACGGACAACCGCGCTCCTGCGCGCGCCGCCACATCGCCTCGGAGACCGCGTGCACGACGTCCGTGCTGCGGAAGACCTCGTCGAAGCAGCCCGGATCGTCGAGCCGGAAGCTGTTGAGGTCGTAGCCGCGAAAGCTCGTGACGGTCCGGCAGCCGGCCGCCGCGCGGATCTGCGTGCGGCCGTGGGCGAGCGTGCCATAGCCGAAGTGCACGATGTCCGGTCGCAGCTCCACGACGCGCTGGTCGAGGTTCTCGCGTGCGACGTGCAGCCGCCCCTCATGGCGGATCTGGGCCCGCAGCTCGGGGAAGAAGGCCCACTGCTCGTCGCTGGAGCGCTGGCAGACGACGTGGACGTCCCAGCCGCGTCGCAGTAGCCCGAGGAACTTGCGCACGAAGAACGTCTCGGAGAACTTCGGGAAGTGGTCGGTGACCATGACGATGCGCGGCGCGCGCCCGTCGCGCCGGTCGCGCCCGCGCGCCCGCACGCTGCGCACCGACGCCACCGAGCGCGCCTCGCCGTCGACCTCCAGCGCCCGCTTCCACAGCTCCGGGTCGACGTCGGGCTGCAGCGGCGCGCCGTCGACAAGCGTGCGCAGCTCGCGCAGTGGACGCAGGCACTCCGGCGCAGGGTCCTCGCCGACGAACTCCAGGCAGCGGCGCGTCGTGGCGTCGGGATCGGCGACGAGGTCGGCGAACGACACGGTCAGCATCCGCTCGGCGCCGAGGCGCCGGCGCGCGTCAAGGCAGCCCTCGACGGTCTGCGTCCAGCGTTCGACGGCCTCACGCTCGGACGTCCGGGTGCGCAGGCGCGCGGGAATCTGCGTGCCGCCGGTCGCGCCGGCTGCACCGAGCGGCGGGTCGGTCAGCGCGCGAATGGCGGAGTGCACGTCGCGCACGACATGGATGAACTTCGCGTCCGGGAACATCGCGGCGAGTGCCGGCACGTCGCGCGCGAGCTGCCACGCGCCGTCGACCCAGAAGCGGGCCGGACGGTCGCCGGCGGCGAGGCCGGCGGCGGCGGGTGCGAAGGCGGCGGCGAATGCCTCCGTCGCCGGCGTACACACGCCGAACGTCGCGGGGTCCTCGTCCAGCGTGGCGTCGCGCAGGCCGTGCAGCGCGCCGGCCAGCGGGCCGAGCCAGCCGCCGTGCAGGCTCAGCGCGATCGCCGGATGCTGGGCCAGCGCGGCCGCCAGCGCGCTCGCGCCGGAGCGCTCGGCGCCGACGACGAACACCGGGGTCGGCGTCTGCGCATCGGCGCCGGCGGCCGCCGCCACCGGCTCGGGC
>DASZDB010000227.1:0-6551 GCA_035942495.1 Solirubrobacteraceae bacterium | reverse complement strand
CGTCCCGCTGAGGGACCGGCTTGCGGTTCTCGCGGAACCGTCGCGCGAAGCCTCCGAACCCACGCAGCCGCCGAGTCCAGCGCGGGGGCGTCGGCGATCAAGATGGATCACGGCGAGCTCGCGACGACGCCGCGCCGCAGTGCACTACCTGCCGCGCCACGGCGATCGTCTCGCCACATCGTCGGCAAACGCCCGGGGTGGGCGGTGACCGCCCCGCCAACCCCGCTACCTTCGGCCAACTTCATTACGCGACTGCTCCGGCGGAGGCGTTCTACTTGCCTGCGTGCCGTCGTCCACCGCCGATACGCCCTTGCGGCCCTAGACCGACCGTGGCCGTGCCCGAGGCTCAGTGCCCGACGCGTCGCTCTACGTCGGTCGTCAGCCCACCCGCGCCGGTTGCAGCGCACGGGCTCGATCGGCCCAGCTCTGCATTTCGAGCGCGGCGTAGCAGCTCGCCGCCTCGGCCAGCAGGCTCTGCGCCCGTTTCGCGTCGCCGGTGCTGCCGCGGGCCAGGAGCATTGCGGCGAGATCGTGCTGAGTGTGGGCGACCCAGGGACGCGCGCGCATGCGGCGGTTCATGCGTAGCGCAGCCGCGAAATGGCGCTCGGCCTCGTCGAAGCGCCGCAGGTCCGCGGCGAGGAGGCCGAGGCCCCTTGCGACAGATCCGACCGAGGCCTCGCCGGGCACCACCGCGTTGAGCCGTTCGTAGGGGGCGAGCAGCCCATGCAGGCGCGTCGCCGCATCCGCGTCGCGCAGCGTGACGCACGGCTCGCACAGCAGGCTGAGCCCGAAGAGCCACCACTCGTCGAAGTGTTGACGCGCGAGGTCGCGGTCGAGCACCTCGCGCAGCTCGGCGCGCGCCTCGGGCTCGAGACCGAGCGCGGCGAGGACGTGCACGAGCATGCAGCGCACGCCGAGCATCGCGGGGTACTCGTGCACCGCAAGCCTGATCATCTCCTGGACCTCGGGCAGCCGGCCCTGCTCGCGGCGCAGCATGAACATCTGGACGCGGTGGGCGAGCATCGCGTTCCAGCTATGCGAGCGCTCGCCTGCCGCGAGCGTGTGCTCGATCAGCCGTTCCGCATCCTCGAAGCGTCCTTCCAGCAGCGTGAGCATGGCCTGTGGCGCGTACGCGTGCCACATCTGTGCGGGCTGGCGCAGGTCTGCGGCAAGGTGGGCGAGCCTCTCCACCTCGTGATCGACCCCCGCGCGGTCGCCGAGCATCCAGAGCGTGTACAGCCGAGATTCGTGGCCGCCGTAGAGGCGCTCCCGCTCGCCGGTCTGCTCGGCCAGGGAAACGAGCTCGGTGGCCTGCGCCAGGCGCGCCTCGGTGTCGTCGGGCGAGGCGACCGCCACCCAGCATGCTTCGAGTGCGTAGGTCATCGTCGGCAGATCGCCGAGGCGCCGCGCCATCGCCACCGCCTCGTCGGCAAGCGCCGCACGGCGCTCCCGCGACGGCTGATCGCGCAGCGCCGACGCCAGACGCGCGAGGAGCCGTACCCGCGCCTCGCTGTCCTGCTCCCCGACGGCGCGCAGCGCTCGCTCGAGCAGCGGCACGAGCGCCGCGTCGGTGCTCGCGCGCGCCCACAGAAAGCGCCCGCCGTGACCCAGGGCGGCGCGCGCGAGCAACTCGGGGAACCCGGCCTCCTCGGCGATCGCGGCCGCCGTGCGGTAGGCGGCCTTGGCGTCGGCGCCGTCGCCGGCGCGACTCAGGACGTCGCCGAGCGACAGGTGAAGCTCACACAGGGCCCGCGCGTTGGCGTCCGGCGCCGCCATGAGCAGCCCGACCGCCCGGCGGTAGTGGCGGGCAGCCTCCTCGTAGGCGAGCTGCGATCGCGCGAGGTCGCCGGCGCGCACGGTGTACGGGGTCGCCTTCGCCGCCGCGCCCGCGCCGGCGGCGAGGTAGTGCTCCGCGATCTCCGCGGCGTGCCCCTCGCGGCCCGCGCCATAGAGCGATTCCAAAGCATCGCCCGCCGCGCGGTGCAGTCGCCGGCGGCGGCTAGGCGAGAGATCGTCGTGCAGCGCATCGCGGATCAGCATGTGGGAGAAGCGCAGTCGCCCGTCGCTGCCGGGAACGTTGCTTACGAGGTGCGCCGCCACCGCCTCCTCCAGCGCTTCGTGCAGCTCGTTCTCGCCGAGGTCGCTGAGGCGCTCCAGCGAATCGAGCTCGAATTCGCGGCCGAGCACCGACGCAAGGGTGAGCACGTGCCTGCAGGTCGGCGTCTGGCGCCGCAGCCGGTGCCCGATCGCCTGCTTGACGCCGTCGGGGATCGGCAGCGTGGCACCCTGCCCGGCAGCAGCATCGGGCGCACCGGCCGTGCCGAGAAGGTGCGCGATCTGGCCGGCGAACAGGGGGTTGCCCTCGGTCGCGTCGTGCACGCGCGCGGTCAGCTCATCACGAGCAACGCCTGCCGTTAGTTCGAGCAGGCGTCCGACGTCCGCGCGTTCGATCCCGCGCAGCGACAGCGTGCGCACGGTCTGCTGTCGGGTGAGCTCAGGTAGCGCGTCGGCGAGAGGGTGACCCGCGCGGACGTCGGAGTCGCGGTAGCACCCGACGATCAGGACCCGCGCGCGCTCGAGATCCGCCGCGACGAAGCGCAGCAGCAGCAACGACGGCTCATCGGCCGCGTGCAGGTCGTCGAGGACCAGTGCCAGCGGTTGGTCGCGCGACACGCTGTTCAAAAACGCGGCGACTGCGTCGAACAGACGAAAGCGAGCGTCCTGCGCCACGGCGGACGCGGCCGCCTGAAGGCCCGGCGCTCCGGCGAGCTCGGGCACGAGGGTGCCGAGCTCAGCTGCGCGGCCGGCGACGTGCGCCGCCAGCGCGACCGGCTCGACCTCGCGGGCGCAGGCGCGTAGTACCTGCACCCATGGCCAATAGGGCGGGGCGCCCCCGGCTTCCCAGCAGCGGCCGACGAGGACGCGCACGTAGCGCTCGCGCGCGCACGCGGCGAGCTCTTCGGCAAGCCGGCTCTTTCCGATACCGGGCTCGCCGCCGACGAGGACGACGCCGCCTGCGCCTGCGCGGCTCGCCTCGAGCGCAGTCAGCAGCTCGGCCATCTCCTGCTCGCGGCCGACGAACGGCCCGCGCGCGGGCGCTTTGGGCGGCGGCCGCGGTGGGCGCGGCGGCTCGAGGTCATCGTCGTGGACGAGGATGCTGCGCTCGAGCTCCTTCAGCTCGCGGCCGGGCTCGATGCCGAGCTCCTCGACGAGCCGGCGCCGGGTGCGGCGGTAAACATCGAGTGCGTCCGCCTGGCGGCCGGATCGATACAGCGCCGTCATCAGTGCTGCGGCCAGGCGCTCGCGGTATGGATGCTCGGCGACGAGCTGCTCGAGCTCGCCGACGAGCGCTTGGTGGCGGCCGAGCGCGAGGTCGGCGCTGATCCGATCCTCCAGTGCACCGGCGCGCAGGTCCTCCAACCGCGCGATGTCCGCCTGCGCGAACTGCTCGTAACGCACGTCGGCGAGCGCGGGGCCACGCCAGAGCCCGAGCGCGTCGTCGAGCCGCCGCGACGCGAGCGCGTGATCGCCGTCAGCGAGCGCCTCGCGCCCGCCTTCGACGGCAGCCTCGAAGCGCTGAGCATCCAGCTCACCGGGCGCAACGTTCAGCTCGTAGCCGGGGGTGCGCGTGCGCAGCAGGCGACTTTCCTGGCCTGACGCGAGCTGCGGCTCGAGGACCCTGCGCAGCCGCGAGACGGCAACCTGAAGTGCCTTGGCGGAGGCCTCGGGGCGATCGTCCCTCCACAGCTCGGTGAGCAGTCGCTCGCGTGGTAGCACCTCGTTGGCGTGCAGGAGAAGCAGCGCAAGCAGCGCTCGCTGCCTCGCGCCGCCGATGGCGATGCGCCGATCGCCGTCGTGCACCTCCAGCGGTCCGAGGATCTTGAAGTCCATGGCGGGTTCGCGCCGACGGTAACACGGGCTGTTACCGCGTCGTAGGGGATCGGTTGGGCGCGACAGCGAGGCTGGCCTCATCCACTCAGTCCAAGGAGGACACAGTCATGTCGCAGGCCACCGTCCCAGCAGCGCTCGTCAGCAGTCCGTTCCGCACCCGCCGCACGGCGATCCTCCTCGGATTGCTCGCGCTCGTCGTCGCCGCCCTCGTTGTGGTGGCGCTTACCGTTACAGGATCGGAGACGCACACCGCGTCGCCGGCGGTCTCCGCGCAGCCTGCGGAGCGCCCCGACGGCGGGCCCTCCGAAACCTCCGTCGCGGGATCCATCGGCGCGCGCTCGAGCGCCGGCCCCAGCGAGAGCGCAATCGCCGCCGGCATCAGCGTTCCCGCGCCACACGCGACCGCCGGCCCGGACGAGAACCGCATCGCCGCGGCCGTCTCGCACATGCCTCGACCGTCGTCCGCCGGTCCCGATGAGAGCCGGATCGCGGCTTCGCTCGCGGGCCACTAGGCACGACCACGCATCCAGAACAAGTCAACCCGACCGCCCGAGGAGGCATGCATGACCACGAAGATCCGTGCGGCGGCGGTCGCGACGAACGTCGCCGCCGCCGTCGCCGCAGCCACGGCGGGCCCCGCACTGACAGGCGCACAGACAACCGCTGGGCGCGACATCACGGTGCACATGAAGGTCACAGCCGGCGCGCAGGCCCAGCACGGCAAGCGGGGCGGGACGCTCGCGACCGGTGACGCGGTGCTCGTGCGGCTGAAGATGACCAGCCCCGCCGGGGCCGCGCTCGGCACGGCGTACAGCGAGTGCGTCAACGTTGGCGGCAGGGCCAAGGGCGAGCAGGCGACGCTGCAGTGCAACCAGACCTACAAGTTCAGGGACGGCCAGATCGTTACCTCCGGGGTCGTGAGGTTCTCGCATCTCGATGGCCTATCGATCCCGATCACCGGCGGCAGCGGCGCCTACCGCGGCGCCAGCGGTCATCTGACCTTGGGCACACCCGTTCGCGGCTTTGACAGCGTCGACGTCCTGCACCTCGACGGCTGACGGCGGTGGCATCCTCGGCCGAGGGTCACAGTACCCTCGGCCGAGGATGACCCACGTCGTCTAACTGGTCATGCACCCCCAGAGAGACGCAAGCGACCATCGGTAAGGGTTCGGCAGTGGGACGAGCCGGCGCGCCTCTCGGCGCCGCCGGTGTCCCGCTGAAGGGCCGGCCTACGGGCCTGATGTCGAGTTCGCCACAGCGCCCGTTTAGGCGAGGGCAGCACTCGCGCGCTAGCCGATAGGCGCGGCGGTCGCGTGCTTGTACGGTGAGCTGTGAGCTGAGACGATCTTCGCCGTCGACCGACCAGAGGAGGCTGCCATGGCAGGTGTGCAATCACGCGATTTCGAATCGCCTGACGAGACGCGGACCCCCGACAAGACGAAGGTGGACATCGTGCGTATGGGTGCGACAACCGTCGGACGGTTCGCGTTTGAGCCGGGGTGGCGGTGGTCGGAGTGCATCAAGCCGGTGGTCGGCACCGACAGCTGCCAGAAGCGCCACGTGGGCGTCGTCCACGCTGGCCGCATGGCCGTACAGCACGAGGATGGCACCGAGCTTGAGATCGGCCCCGGGGAGGCGTACATCATCGAGCCCGGCCACGATGCCTGGATCGTCGGCGAGGAGCGCTTCGTCGGCTTTGAGTTTGAGTCGGCGGAGGAGTTCGCCAAGAGCTAGGTAGCAAGCCGTTCGATTCCTCCGGCTGTTCCATTGAGGCTTGCTGTCTGGATCGGGGTCGGTGTCATCCCGACTGAGGTTCCGCTATCGGCGTGCGCTTTCCCGGCGTGCAGCGCTCGGGGGCTTGCGGCGCTGGCCGTCGCGTTCGATGACTCGGTAGACGGTGGAGCGGCCGACGCCGAACAGGTCGCTGAGTTCGGCGGTGCTGTGCTCGCCGGCGCGGTGCAGCATGACCAGATGCTCCTCCTGGCGCGGGTTGAGCTTCGGCGGCCGACCACGTAGATGCCCTTTGGCCTTAGCGACGCGCATCCCCTCCTTGGTGCGCAGCCGGATCAGGTCAGACTCGAATTCGGCGACCATCGCCAGCACGTTGAACAGCAGCCGCCCGACCGGATCGGTCGAGTCGTGCACCGAACCGCCGATGCTGAGCTTGACCTCGCGCGTCGTGAGGTCTTCGAGGATGTCGCGCGCGTCGGGCAACGATCGTGCGAGCCGGTCGAGCTTCGTGACAACCAGGGTGTCTCCGCTGCGACACGCCGCCAGCGCCTCGCGTAGCCCCGGGCGCTGGCGGTTGGTGCCGGTGAGGCCGTGGTCGACGTAGGTGCGCGCGACCGGTACGCCGAGCGCCGCCAGCGCATCGCGCTGAGCGGTGAGGTCCTGATCCTGGGTCGAGACGCGGGCATAGCCGACCAGCAGCGCTGACATGATTTCCTCCTTCAGACGAGCCCCGGCCCCGCCGGAGCGAACGTCTCAAGGATCCACAGCCGACCTGCAGTCGCCTGCCGCGCATGCGATGAGATCAACGCGCTTCGCGCCCGCCGGCGTCCCGCTGAGGGACCGCTTGCCGGCGTCGACCTCGAGGTGCTCGAGACTGCCCCGTCAAGGCGTATGACGGGCGAGCTCGGCGCACATGCTCAGGCAAGTCG
>DASZDB010000226.1:0-3071 GCA_035942495.1 Solirubrobacteraceae bacterium | reverse complement strand
GCCGGCGGCAGGGTCGAGCGGCGGCGCCGGACCCAGCCGGGCGAGGGCCGCCCCCGTGAGAGCGCCGGCCGCGGCGGCGGCGAGGATGCGCGGCACCGGGCCGATGCGCCGCCCCGCGCGAGCGTCCCGTTCGTCCTCGTCGGCGTAGGGGTCGCGCGCGACCGCCGCCGGAGGGATGGGTGGTGCCGGTCGTGCGCGCAGGCGCCGCGGCGAGCGCGCCATCTGCCGGGCGTCCTCCCGATCGGCGCCGTACGCGTGCTGCAGGCGCGTCCTCGTCCGCGTGAGCGCGGACGGGCCCGTTCGCGCCAGCGTGTCGAGCGCGCCGCCGGCGACCGGCCCGGCGACGTGGCCGACGGCGTCGACGGACTGCTCGAGCGCGCGGCGCAGTGCGGTGAGCGTCGTGCGCGCCTGCGGCTCGACCGCGACCGCGGCGTCGATCGCGCGGCACAGCTCGACCGGCAGGTCGCGGCGGACGCGGTGCAGCGGCGCCAGGCGCATGCCGACGCGGCGGGCGGTGGCCGCCGGGTTGCCCGCGCGGATCGGGTTGACGCCCGACAGCGCCTCGTAGAGGACGACCCCGAGCGCGTAGACGTCGACCGCCGCCGTGATCTTCTCGCCGCGCGCCTGCTCCGGCGCCATGTAGGCGAGCGTGCCGATGATGTCGCCCGTGCGCGTGAGGACGTCGTGGTCGGCCATGCGCGCGATGCCGAAGTCCGTGAGCTTCGCGGCGTCCGATCCGCCCTCGGCCTCGGGACAGATGACGTTCGAGGGCTTGACGTCGCGGTGGATGACGCCGCGCTTGTGGGCGTGGGCGAGGGCGGCGCAGAGCGTCGCGCCGATCCGCAGGACGTCGCGGTCCGACAGCGCCCCGTCGCGCAGCAGGTCGGCGAGCGTCGGCCCCTCGACGAGCTCGGAGACGAGGTAGACGGCGTTCTCGTCACGGCCGGACTCGAAGAGCGCAACGATCCCCGCGTGCGAGAGGCGGGCGGCCGCCAGGGCCTCGCGCTCGCCGCGGCCGTCGGGGTCGTGGCCGATCGCGATGCGCTTGACGGCGACGTCGCGCTCGAGGTGCTCGTCACGCGCGCGGTAGACCACGCCCATCCCGCCCGCGCCCAGCCGCGAACCGAGCCGATAGCGGCCGAGCACGACCTGGCCCACATCAGCGGACGGACCCGTCGGGCCGGATGGATTCGACGCGGGGCTGTGGGCATGAAACACCGGCTCCCTCTTCGGCCGCTCTCGCCGGGCACCTTGCCGACGTAGGCAGGAAACTCCGCATTGGCGGCAAAGTTGCAGGGGAAACCCCGCGTGCCTCGCGTGGTCATACTGACGTTCCGCCAGCTTCCGCAAGGAGCGACCCTGTCCTTCTTCGACGACGACGAGCCTCGCACGACCCGCATGCGGCCCCGTAGCCCAGCGACATCGGCGATCGGCCCGCCCTCGGATCCGCAGCAGCTCATGGTTCGGCGCGCGCTGGCGCTCGGCGTCGGCCTGCTCGTGGTGCTGCTGCTCGTCTTCGGCATCCGGGGCTGCCTGGACGGCCGCCAGGAGCAGGCGCTGAAGGACTACAACCGCGACGTCTCGACGGTCATCCAGCGGGCCGACCAGACCGCGGACGAGTTCTACGACACGCTCAGCGGCGCGACCGCACCGACGGGGGCGACGGCCGCTTCGACCGACGTGCAGTCCGAGATCAACCGGCTGCGCACGAGCGCCGAGCAGCACACGAGGCGCGCGGAGGACCTCGACGTGCCCGGCGAGATGCGCCCGGCGCACGTCAACCTGCTGCTCTCGCTGTCGCTCGTGCAGGAGGCGATCGGCAAGGTCGCCGAGAAGATCCCGGCCGCCCTGTCGACGGACTCCGCCACGGCGGTGCCCGCGGTGCGCGGGATCGCCGGCGAGATGCGCGCGCTCGACGCGGCCGACGTCGTCTACAACCGGCGCACCGCCGCTCTCGTCAAGCAGGTGCTCGACGACAACGAGATCGGCGGGCAGGTCATCCAGAGCTCGAGCTTCCTGCAGAACCTCGGCTGGATGCAGCCGTCGACGGTCGCTCGCCGGATCAACTCGCAGGCGGGCCGCGGCGCCGGCGACGGCGCCTCGACCGAGGCCGCTCCCGGGACGCACGGGCACGGTCTCATCGCGCTCAGCGTCGGCGAGGTGACGCTCACGCCCGGCGAGGCCAACAGCCTCACCGCGGGCTCGAACGTGACGTTCAACGTCAACGTCGCCAACCAGGGCGAGAACCCCGAGCAGGACGTCCGCGTGCGCGTGCGGATCACCGGCGCCGACGAGCCGGTCCGCGTCGAGGAGGTCATCGACCAGACGCAGCCCGGGACGGAGACGACGGTCCCGATCAGGCTCGAGGAGCCGCCGCCGATCGGCCAGCCCGTCACGATCCGGGCCGAGGTCCTGCCGGTCAACGGCGAGAAGAACATCGAGAACAACACGCTGACGTTCCCGGCGATCTTCCGCCGCAGCTAGGAGGCTGTCGAAGCGCGACAGACTCCTCCGTCGCGCCGGGGCCTGGGCGCCGCGCTACCGTTTGGCCCGCATGGGGGACGAGCTGAGCTCCACGGTTGGCGTCGTCGCGCTGGCCGCCGCGGCGGTGGCCGTCGTCGCGCTCTGCCTGGCGGCCGTCATGTACCGTCAACTGCGGCGCCTGCGCGCCGATCAGCGCGTCGTGCTCGGCGAACAGGGCGTCGATCTCGTCGGCCACGCCGCGACGCTCGACGCGAGCTTCCGCGCGCTGCACGGCTACGTCACGGAGGTCGCCGAGCGGCTCGATGCGCGGGTGGGCGTCGCCGAGGGCCGCCTGGATCGCGCGATCTCGCACTGCGGCCTGATCCGTTACGACGCCTACAACGAGATGTCCGGCCGCCAGTCGACGTCGATCGCGCTGCTCGACAGCGCGCGCAACGGCGTCGTGCTCTCCTCGATCCACCACCGCGACACCTCGCGGCTGTACGCCAAGCAGGTCTCCGAGGGCAAGGGCGAGCTCAAGCTCTCCCCCGAGGAGGAGGAAGCGCTGCGCATCGCGCTCGCGTCGTGATGGCGCAGCGAACCCTGAT
>DASZDB010000225.1:0-9218 GCA_035942495.1 Solirubrobacteraceae bacterium | reverse complement strand
GACCACGACCGTGCAGTTCGATCCCGCCGACGAGCCGGTGCGAGCGACGGTCGTCCGGCGCGACGCCGCGACGGATCTGGCCGTCGTGAGGGTCGCGCCGCACCGCGCGCCGCGGCTGACCGCGCTGCCGCTCGGGGACTCCGGCGACGTTCGCATCGGCGATCGCGCGATCGCGATCGGCAACCCCTTCGGACTGGAGCGCTCGCTCACGGTCGGCGTCGTCTCGGCGCTCGGCCGCCGCATGACGTCGCCCGACGGCACCCGCATCCGCAACGTCGTGCAGACCGATGCGGCGATCAACCCGGGCAACTCGGGCGGGCCGCTGCTGGACGGCGCCGGGCGCGTCATCGGCGTGATGACCCAGGGACGCGGCAGCGGCATCGCCTTCGCGGTCCCGGTCGACACGGTCAAGCGCGTGGTTGCGCGCGCGCTGCAGCGCGGGCGAGGGCGTACCGCCGGGTGATGCAGGGAGGGCGGGCGGCGCGGGACCCGGCATCCACGAGGGGAGGAGACGGAGAGCCGGATCCCGCGCCCTTGGCCACAGCCCGGGGGGCAGGGCGCCAGATACCCACGATGGCAAGACGGTTAAACGAAAGTTGCGAAACGCGCGTTGCCGCAAACGCCTCGAGCGCGAAAGCGCCCTCTTCGGCGACGTTCGCGTTAGCCCGCGCGGAACGGGGGAATCCCGCGGCGACGTGGTCAGACCGGCTGCGCCGGTTCCTCCTCATGCTCGGCATCGATTCCCTCACCCAGTTGGCAGTCCTCGCCGTCGCGCTTGCGAGCATCGCCCTCTTCGCGTGGCGGATCGTCCGCGGCGGGCAGCCCTCGCTCAGGGCTTCGCGCGCACGGATGGATGCTGCCGGCGAGCGGGTGCGCGAGCTGCTTGACAAGGAGCGCCAGAAGGCGCGGCTTCTGAGGCTGGACGTCGCCAGCCCTGACGCGGACGCGCTCGAGCACGCGCTTGCGCTGGCGGACGACGCCGCCGCGTGGGCAGACCGCCTGTTCGCACGGTGCGAAGGCCGCGGCGCGCAGCTGTACTACGACCACGAACGCGGACATTGGACCGCGTGCGTGCCGCTCTTCGAGGGCGGCCCGACCGTGGCCTTCGTCGTCGACGAAACGGACCGCCGGCGTCCGTTCGAGGCGCTCTTGGCGGCGCTGGAGATCGTCGCCGTGGATGCGCCACCGGTCGTCGATGCCGAGTTCGCGCCCAGCAGCGTGTGCGTGCGCTTCAGCGACGTCGGCCGCTGGCAGGCCTACCAGCCGTGCGATGCCTGCGGAGGCGGCTGGCTGAACACGATGTTCGACACCCACGACCACGAACCGCTGGCGCGCCTGACCGCCCGCCGGCTCGTCGTCGATCACGATCCGGGTCATGAGTCCGAAGATCGCTCGGGCTCGATGCGTTGCCTGCACTGCGCGATGCCGTGAGCCGCTGGCCGCTGTCGCGGGGAGCTTGACAAAGCCGAGCCGGGGCGGCGCGGGCGTCAGTGCGCGGCGTGTACGCGATGACAGCGCGGCTGCTCGCCGTCGGGAACCTGGCCGCCCCCGATCCCCTCGAGCGCCGCGAATGGGCCGCACTCCTGGGGAACGATCCAGACGTGCAGCATCGGCACCCGTGCGCGCTTGACGAGCGGCGGGGTGCAGCTGCCGCCCGGCGTAGTGATCCCGGCGACGACCGGCGCAGCGTCGTCGTCGGTGAAGCACAGGTCGTCGTGGACATGCCACTGGGTGAGGCGGCCGCCGACGTCCGGCACGGTGTCGAGCGTCGCGTCCTCGCCCAGCATGTACATCGCCGCCACGAGCTTCCTGTCGTCCCCCTCGACACGGTAGACGAGCGACTCCGCGTGCGCCGGATCGAGCCGCTTGTCGTCGTTGATGTAGGACCACCTGACGTAGTGCTCGTGGCCGGTCGGCGCGTCGCCGATCGAGACGTAGCCCGCGGCCTGTGCAGTGGCGACGTCGGCGAACTTCGGCAGCCGCTGCCGCGTGGCGGAGACCAGGGCCTCGGCCCGCGCCTGCTGGCGCGGCGTCACGCCGGCCACGCCGCCGAGATCGACCGCGCCGCTGCGCCGCCTGCGTGCGCCGCGAGGCTCGCCGGCGTCGGGGTGCTTGCTCGCGGTCGCCGGCGACGGGCCGTGGTGCGCGCTGGACGCCGCGCCGCCGTCGGCGTGGGTGTGGCGCGGTGTCGCCGTCACACCCGCCGCGGCCGCGCCGCAGATGCAGACCGCGACGATACTCGTGAGCGCCGGCCCCAGGGCAGCGTGCGCTACGCCACGCCGCGCACCGGCCAAGGCCGCCAGGGCGCATGCCACGGCCACCGTCGCGAGCAGCGCCGCGAGGCTGTCGGCGAGCTGCGCCGGCTCGGCCTGCTCGAGCCCGTCGACGACGCCGATCCCCGCGGACTTCGCCACGAGCCACCCGCCGATGGCGATGAGGTTGCCAAGCGCCCCGCCGAGGATCAGCGGGCGGCCGATCGTCCCGAGCGCCAGCAGTCCCCAGCCGATCTGGCAGACGGCGAGGACGACGAATAGCGCCATTGCGGGCGCGTCCTCGGCATGCGCCGTCGCGGCGGCGGCGTGGATCGCGCCGGCGCCGATCGACGCCAGGCCGGCCGCGCTGCTGAGCCCGACGCGCCGTCCGAGCAGATGTGCACCACCGTGACCCACGACCGGTCTGCAGTGTGGCTCACGCGGCCACGCCCGGTCGCGGTAGAGCTACGCCTCTGTTGCCATCGCCTCGGCCGGAGTCTTCGCCACGCCGCGGGCTCCGTCGCCGCGCGTCGCGGTCGCGGAACCGCCAGGCGCCAGCAGGAAGATCTCGACCGCCACGTCGGGGTCGATGTGGTTGTCGCTCATGAACGCGATGACCTTGCGGCCGAGGATCGCTTCGATGCCGCTGATGAGGTCGTGGCGCATCGTGCCCTGAAAGGCCTTGCGCATCGAGAGGACGAGCTCGTCGAGGTCATCGCCGACGAGGCTGCGCTCGCCCTTGGTCAGGGTGTCGCGCAGCACGACGGTCACGACGTCGTCGTTGATGTGCGTGCGCCCCTTCGTCGGCCCGCGACCGGTGTACTCGCTCATCGTGCGAACGACGTGATTGGAGATCGCGGCAGCTTTGGATCCGAGCGGCGTGTGATCCGTGTGTGTGCTGGGCATGTGCCAGCCCCCGTCCTCGTCTCCCTCCTGGGAAAGGGCTCGCGCGGACGGCAGGAAGGAAACGAACAGCGGCCACCGCGCGGCCCACGCTTCCCTCTCGTCACGCCTGAACTCGTGCAGATCGGAACTCGCGTCCATCAAGGGTACTCGTGCATCAATGTCAACCCGGCACGAACGTCATCCGGCAGGATCACGCGCTTCGGCGTACAGTCTGCGCTGGTCCGCGCGTTCCGAGCAGGACGGCCGATCAGCAGTCGTAGCCACGACGCGGGTCTGGAGCGCACGGCGCGCCGGGCCGGTGGCGCGACTGCGTGGAGCTACGCCCCTGCGGTGCCGGGCGGTCCTGCGCCGAGCGACGGCGCCGGGCGCTCGCCGGGCACGAGCCACACGACGCCGAGCGGCGGCAGCGTGATCTCCGCCGAGCAGGGCTGGCCGTGCCACGGCAGCGCCTCCGCCTCGACGCCGCCGAGGTTGCCGGTCTGCGTTCCGCCGTAGAACGCCGAGTCGGTGTTGACCGCCTCGACCCATCGACCCGAGCGCGGCAGGCCGAGCCGGTAGCCAGGACGCGGCACCGGCGACAGGTTGGCGACGCACACGAGCACGTCCTGCGCCGCGTTCTCGCCGACCCGCGCGAACGCGACGACGTTGGCGTCGGCGTCGTTGGGCTCGATCCAGTAGAAGCCGCGCGGGTCGAAGTCGATCTCGTAGAGCGCAGGCGTGTCGCGCAGGACGCCGTTGAGGTCGCGGACGAGCGCCTGCACGCCCGAGTGCTCGCTCTGCTCGAGCAGGTGCCAGTCCAGCGAACGGTTGTGGCTCCACTCGTCTTGCTGGGCGAACTCCTGACCCATGAACAGCAGCTTCTTGCCGGGGTGCGCCCACATGAACGCGTACAGCGCGCGCAGGTTGGCGAACTTCTGCCAGCGGTCGCCCGGCATCTTGTTGATCAGCGAGCCCTTGCCGTGCACGACCTCGTCGTGCGACAGCGGCAGGATGAAGTTCTCGCTGAACGCGTAGACGAGCGCGAAGGTCAGCTCGTGGTGGTGGTAGCGCCGGTGGATGGGATCCTGCTGGAAGTAGCCCAGCGTGTCGTGCATCCAGCCCATGTTCCACTTGAAGCCGAAGCCCAGCCCGCCGAGGTACGTCGGCCGCGAGACGCCCGGCCACGCCGTCGACTCCTCGGCCGCCGAGACGACGCCGGCCTCCTCGCGGTGCAGCACCTCGTTGAGCTCCTTGAGGAACGCGACCGCCTCGAGGTCCTCGCGGCCGCCGAACTCGTTGGGCACCCATTCGCCGGCCTTGCGCGAGTAGTCGCGGTAGAGCATCGAGGCGACGGCGTCGACGCGGATGCCGTCGCAATGGAACTCGCGCGCCCAGAACAGCGCGTTGGCCAGCAGGAAGTTGCGCACCTCGTTGCGCCCGTAGTTGAAGACGAGCGTGCCCCAGTCGGGATGCTCGCCGCGGCGCGGGTCCTCGTGCTCGTAGAGCGCGGTGCCGTCGAAGCGCGCCAGCGCCCAGGCGTCGCGCGGGAAGTGCGCCGGGACCCAGTCGAGGATCACGCCGATGCCGCGCTCGTGCATGCGGTCGACGAACGACCGGAAGTCGTCGGGCGAGCCGAACCGCGGCGTTGGGGCGTAGTACGAGGTCACCTGGTAGCCCCAGGAGCCCGAGAACGGGTGCGCCATGACCGGCAGCAGCTCGATGTGCGTGAAGCCCAGGTCGGCGACGTACGTGGCGAGCTCATCGGCAAGCTCGAGGTACGTCAGCGCGCGGTTGTCCTCCAGCGGGTTCAGCCGCCAGGAGCCGAGGTGCACCTCGTAGGTCGTCAGCGGCCGCGCGAGCGGCGTGCTCTGCGCGCGCGCGTCGAGGTAGTCGGCGTCGTTCCACGCGTACGACGAGGCGTGCACGATCGAGGCCGTCTGCGGCGGCAGCTCGGTCTGGAAGGCGAACGGGTCGGCCTTGAGCAGCAGCTCTCCGGCCTGCGCGCGGATCTCGAACTTGTACCTGGCGCCGTCGCCGACAGCGGGAACGAAGATCTCCCATATCCCCGACCCGCCGAGGGCCCGCATCATGTGCAGGCGCCCGTCCCAGAAGTTGAAGTCGCCGACCACCGAGACCGACCGTGCGGCCGGTGCCCACACGGCGAACGACGTGCCGTCGACGCCGTCGAGCTCGCGCGGGTGCGCGCCCATCTTCGACCACAGCCGCTCGTGGCGGCCCTCGCGGAAGAGGTGCTCGTCCATGTCCGACAGCGTCGGCGCGAAGCGGTACGGGTCCTGCGTGACCCATGTGTCACCGCCGGGATAGCGGACCTCGAGCTCGTAGGTCGGAGGCGCCCCGCCCGCCCCCGGCCCGACGCCGCGCAGCTCGCCCTCGAACACCCCGGCGGGATGGACGCGCTCGAGGTCGACGCCGCCGGGCAGCACGACGACGCCCTCGGCGGCCGGATGCAGGGCGCGGATCACGACACCGTCACCGCAGGCGTGTGCGCCGAGGATCGCGTGCGGATCGTGGTGGTCGCGGGCGACGAGCCGGTCGAGCTCGGCGGTGCTCACGCGTCTGGTGTCAGTCATCGTCGTCCTCTTGCAGCAGTCGTGCGATTCCCGCAACGGGGATCGACACCCAGTCGGGCCGATTGTTGAGCTCGTAGCGCAGTTCGTAGACCGCTTTCTCGAGCTCGAAGATCGCCAGCAGCTTCTCGGTCGCCGGCCGCCCCGCCGGCAGCAGCGACGCGTCGACGGTCTGCAGGTAGGTCTCCAGGAAGGCGCTGCGCGCCTCCTCCTCCCAGCCCTGCGGCGCGGGCACCCCGCGCAGCAGCTCCGACGCGGACGCCGCGTAGGCGAACGAGCGCAGCATCCCGGCGACGTCGCGCAGCGGCGAGCGCTTGCGGCGGCGCTCGAGCAGCGAGCGCGCCGGCTCGCCCTCGAAGTCGAGGATGATCCAGCGCAGATCGTCCCGCCCGCCCTCGCCCGCCGCCAGCATGGTCTGGCCGAGGTGGTAGTCGCCGTGGTGGCGGATGAGCCTGCCGCCGACGCCGACGTGCGACATCGCCTGCAGCCGATCGCGCACCTCCTCGCCGCGGCCGGCGATCGGCGCGACCGCGGGATCGTCGCTCGGCAGGTCGAGGAAGACCTGCTCGATCTGCTCGTCGATCGTCGCCGTCAGCAGCGAGAGCGCCTCGGCGCTGGGCTCCTCGGGGGTGAACGCGTGATCGCTCGTGTCCGAGGCGAGCACGCTGTGCATCTCGCCCGTCGCGGCGCCGAGCTCCGGGATCCGGCCGAGCACGCCCCGCGGATCGTCGAGCGCGAGCTCCCAGCCGTCGCGGGCACCGCCGATGAACTCCTGCATGATCCCGAGCGTCGCCTGCATGAGCTCGCCCGAGTAGTCGTACCAGCCGGTCAGCATCGCGATGTTCTGAAAGCCGCGCTCTGACAGGAAGCGCAGCATCTCGAGCTCCGGGTGCAGGCCGGGCTCGACGCGCCGGAACACCTTGAGCACCTGCTGCTCGCCGAAGACGATCGACGAGTTGGACTGCTCGGCGCCCATCGCGCGGATGTCGCCGGTCGGCTCGAGGCCGCCGTGGAAGGAGACGCCGTCGACGGTCGCCTCCGCGCCGAGCATCCCGGCGAGCTGTCGCAGTCCGTCCTCCTCGCCGGTCAGCAGCTGGTAGAGCTCGTGCGTGCCTGATTGAAAGCGCGTCTCGACGAGCTCGATCTCCAGCGCGGGCGATTCGCTCAGCCCGATGCGCTCGAGCACGGTGACCGAGGCCACCTCGCGCGACTTCGAGGCAAACCAGCGCTGCGCCATGACCCAGTCCTCGAGCGGCCCTTCGATGCGGTCGGGCAGGCTCAATCGGAGCCCCCCTCGAGCGTGAACCAGAAGAACCCGCGTGGTGCGAGCGTCAACAGGTAGGGCAGATCGCCGACCCGCGGGAACGCCGTGCGCCCGAACATCTCGACGGGGCGGCGGCCCGTGTACCAGCTCAGGTCGAGCTCGACGGCCTGCGCCGAGCGAGCGACGTTGTGCACGCACAGCACGACGTCGTCTTCGTACGTGCGGATGCAGGCGAAGATCTTCGGGTTGCCGGGCGTCAGCGCCTCGAAGGAGCCGAGGCCGAACACCGGGTGCTCCTTGCGCAGCGCGATGAAGCGCCGCAGCCATCGCAGCAGAGAGCTCGGGGTGCGCAGCTGGGCCTCCACGTTGACGGCCTGGTAGCCGTAGACGGGGTCCATCAGCGGGGGCGCGTAGAGCTGGGCGAAGTCGGCGCGGCTGAAGCCGCCGTTGCGGTCGCCCGTCCACTGCATCGGCGTGCGGACGCCGTCGCGGTCGCCGAGATAGACGTTGTCGCCCATGGCGATCTCGTCCCCGTAGTAGAGGACCGGCGAACCCGGAAGGCTGAAGAGCATCGCGTGCAGCAGCTCGATCTCGTCGCGACCGCCGTCCATGAGCGGGGCCAGGCGCCGGCGGATGCCGAGGTTGAGCTTCATCCGCGGGTCCTTGGCGTACTCGGCGTACATGTAGTCGCGTTCCTCGTCGGTGACCATCTCGAGCGTCAGCTCGTCGTGGTTGCGCAGGAACAGGCCCCACTGGCAGTTCTTCGGGATGTGCGGCGTCTGGGACAGGATCTCGAGGATCGGCGTGGCCTCCTCGCGGCGCAGCGCCATGAACATCCGCGGCATGACCGGGAAGTGGAAGGCCATGTGGCACTCGTCGCCGTCGCCGAAGTAGTCCACGACGTCGGCGGGCCACTGGTTGGCCTCGGCGAGCAGGACCCGGTCGGGGTACTCGGCGTCGACGACCCGGCGCACCTCCCGCAGGAACTCATGGGTCTCGGCGAGGTTCTCGCAGTTCGTGCCGTCGCGCTCGTAGAGGTAGGGCACGGCGTCGAGGCGAAACCCGTCGAGGCCGGCGTCCAGCCAGAAGCGCAGGACGTCGAGCATCGCCTCGCGGACCTCGGGATTGTCGTAGTTCAGATCGGGCTGGTGATGGAAGAAGCGATGCCAGTAGTAGGCGCCGGCGCGGTCGTCCCAGGTCCAGTTCGAGCTCTCGGTGTCGACGAAGATGATCCGCGCGCCGGCGTAGCGGGACGGGTCGTCTGACCAGACGTACCAGTCGCGCTTGGGGTTGGCCGGGCTCGAGCGCGCCTCCTGAAACCACGCGCAGTCGCTCGACGTGTGGTTCATCACGAGGTCGGCGATGACGCGGATGCCGCGCTCGTGCGCGGCATCGATGAACGCGCGCACGTCGTCCATCGACCCGTAGTCCTCGTGCACGCCGTAGAAGTCGGCGATGTCATAGCCGCCGTCGCGCATCGGCGAGGGATACATCGGCAGCAGCCAGACGACGTCGACGCCGAGCCACTGCAGGTAGTCGAGCTTCTCGGTCAGGCCGCGGAAGTCGCCGTGCCCGTCGCCGGTGCCGTCGAAGAAGCCGCGCAGGTGGATCTCATAGAAGATCGCGGTCTTGAACCACAGCGGGTCAGACTCGAACCAGTTCTGTCCGGGGGTCATGCGACCCGCAGCAGATGCGCGACGCGGTAGGGGTCCAGCCGGACGAAGTTGCGGCCCATGCGCCAGTCGAAGCTCTCGCCCGAGAGCAGGTCGGTGACGGTGAAGACCGGGGCGAGGCCCAGGCCGTAGGGCACGACGACGACCCCCTCCTGCGCACTCACGGGATCGAGCGTGACGACCGTGATGACCGTGTTGTCGCCGGTGCGCTTGGCGTAGGCGATGAGCGCGTCGTTCTCGGTCGTCAGAAACTGGACGTTGTCGAGCTGCTCGAAGGCCGGGTTCTCGCGGCGGATCGTGTTGATGCGCTCGATGAGCGACAGCAGCGGCCCGTCGAGCGAGCGCCGCTTGACCTCGTACTTCTCGGAGTGGTCGTACTCCTCGCTGCCGGGCGTGACCGGGACGCGCTCGAAGCTCTCGAAGCCCGAGTAGATGCCGTACGTCGGGCTCAGCGTCGCGGCGAGCACGAGCCGGCTGGCGAACTTCGGCGGCCCGCCGTGCTGCAGCTCCTCGGTGAGGATGTCGGGCGTGTTGACGAAGAAGTTCGGGCGGTAGT
>DASZDB010000224.1:0-2137 GCA_035942495.1 Solirubrobacteraceae bacterium | reverse complement strand
TCCGACGTTCACCTGCTGAGCACGCCGAACCGGCTATAGCCGCTTGCCGCGGTTGTGCTCTGACGCCGCCTCGCGCAGACCCTCCCCCTGCGCGGGGCGCAGCGTCGCGGTCACATGGCGCCAGTAGCGGCGCGGGTCGTGGCCGGGCAGCGCGATCGCGGCGGCGGCGCGGACGGAGTAGGTGAACGCCGTCAGCACCCGCACGGCCCAGGCGGCGGGCGCCGTGTGATGCTTGCGCATGTACAGGTCGCGGTTGCGCGACAGCTCGACGATGCGCCGCTCGGGGACCGCCCCCGTGGAGAGCTGCTCGTGGTGGATCGCCGCGGCCCCCGGGACGTACAGCGTGCGCCAGCCGGCGTCGCGCAGGCGCTTGCAGAAGTCGACCTCGTCGGAGTACACGAAGAAGGCGGGGTCAAACCAGCCGATCTGCTCGGCGGCGTCGCGCCGGACGAGCAGCGCGGCCGACTGCGCCCAGTCGACCTCGCGAACGCCGCCGCCGCGGCTCTGCACCGTGTAGCGGCGGTGCAGGAAGAACGCGCCGACGACAGCCGTGGACGGGGTCGGGAAGCGCCACGCGGACGGCTGCTGGCGCCCGTCGGGCCGCAGCAGTCGCGCGCCCGCGGCGCCCGCCCGGTCGTTGGCGTCGAGCGCGTCCCGCAGGACTCGCGTGGCGCCCGGCACGAGCTCTGAGTCCTCGTTGAGCAGCAGGCACAGCCGCCCCCGCGCACGCTGCAGCAGAGCCGAGTCGTTCTCGCCCTTGCCGCGGCGCTGGTCGAGCGCGATGAGCTCGTCGGTCGCGGGATGCTGCCGCGCCGCCATCGCCGAACCATCGCTCGATGCGTTGTCGAGCACGAGCACCTCGGTCGCGAAGTCCAGCGTCGCCTGCTCCGCGGCGATCGCGTCGAGGCAGCGCAGCAACAGCTCGCGGCCGTCGGTGTTCACGACGCAGTAGGACACCTCGACGGCCATGCCCGGCCACGTTATTGACCGGGCGGGGAGCCAGGCGCGGTGGGGGTGTGGCGAATAACGCCCGCCCGCCGAGTGTGGTTCGCCCCACCCCCGGCCGAACCCGCCGTCTAGGCTCGTCGCGTGCGCGTGGACGTCGTCGATCCCTCGGCCTTCACGCCGCCCTACGACCACGCGCTGTGCGCGGCG
Organism: Solirubrobacteraceae bacterium; assembly: GCA_035942495.1. Classification (GTDB taxonomy): domain Bacteria; phylum Actinomycetota; class Thermoleophilia; order Solirubrobacterales; family Solirubrobacteraceae; genus CADCVQ01. The sequence continues at coordinate 982 of DASZDB010000224.1, read as the reverse complement.
CTGGCCCGCGCGGGCGCCGACGTGCGGCTGCAGACGAGCCGCTTCGGCTACGGCCCGGTGCCCGCCGCCCACGGCTACGAGCGCGTCGAGCGCTTCTACCGCCGGCTGCCCACGGGCGGCGGAGCGGGGTCGCGGGTGCGCTTCGCCGCGAAGCTCGCCCAGCACGTTCCCGGCATGCTCGGCTACCGCCGCGCCGCCGCGGCAGCCGACGTCGTGCACTTTCAGTGGCTGACGGTGCAGCCGGTCGATGTGCACCTGCTGCCGCGCGCGCGCCCGGTCGTCCTGACGGCGCACGACGTGCTGCCGCGCGAGCCGCGCCGGGGCCAGCGCGCCGCCCAGCGCCGGCTCTACGAGCGCGTCGATGCCGTCGTCGTGCACTCAGAGCACGGCCGCGCCCGCCTCGTCGACGCGCTCGGCATCGACGCGGGCAAGGTCAGCGTCATCCCGCACGGCGCGTTCACGCACCTGCTCGACGTCCCCGCGGCGCAGCCGCTGCCCGCCGAGCTGGCGGCGGTCGACCGGCCGGTCGTCCTGTTCTTCGGGCTGCTGCGGCCCTACAAGGGCCTCGACGTGCTGCTCGACGCCTGGCGCGCCGCCGACGACCTCGACGCCGAGCTGTGGATCGTCGGCATGCCGCGGATGGACATCGCGCCGCTGCGCGCGGGTGCCCCGCCGAGCGTGCGGTGGGTGCCGCGCTTCGTGCCCGATCACGAGATCGCCGCGTACTTCCGGCGCGCGGACCTCGTCGTGCTGCCCTACCGCGAGATCGACCAGTCCGGCGTCCTGTTCACGGCGCTGGCCTTCGGCGCGCCGCTCGTGCTGAGCGCGGTCGGCGGCTTTCCGGAGGTCGCCGGCGACGGCGCCGCGGCGCTCGTCGCGCCGGGCGATCCGGCCGCCTTGGCGCGCGAGCTGGAGCGGCTGCTCGCCGACGACGGCGCCCGCGTGTACCTGAACGGCCTCCTCGTCGTGGACGACAACGTCC
>DASZDB010000223.1:0-2906 GCA_035942495.1 Solirubrobacteraceae bacterium | reverse complement strand
GCACGTCAGCGTGCCGGCGATCGCGAGGGCGAGGATGCGCCGCCCGGGCAGCGCCAGCAGCACCGGGCCGATCGCGAGCACGGCCCAGGCCTTCGTGGCGATCGCGAGCCCGAGCAGGACGGCGGCGAGGATCGTGCGGCGGTCGACAGCGGCGAGCACCGCGCCGATCGCCAGCACCGCGCCGAGCAGCTCCTCCGGATGGCCGATCTCCAGCGCGGGGAGCGTGATCGGATTGCAGACGCACAGGCCGAGGACCAGCGCGCGCACGCCGCGCGAGCGACCGCGCTCGTCGAGCCGGCGCACGAGGATGACCGCGAAGATCGCGACGGCGAGCACGCAGGGGATCGAGACGGCGCGGTAGACCGCGAGCTCGCCGCCGCCGAGCGCCGCCGTCACCCCGGCGAAGGGCGCGCGCAGGACGAGCGAGCCGCCGTAGGCCGGCACCTGCCCGAGGAAGCCCGCGACGTCGCCGGCGATGAGCGCCTTGAAGGCAGCGGAGACCTCGTCGTCGTAGTCGTTCCAGGCGAAGCCCTGCAGCGTGAGCCAGCACATCGTCAGCGCACCGGCCAGCGCCGCGCCCCACCAAGGCCATTCCCCTCTCAGTCGTGCGAGCACGCCGAGTGCATCGGCACGTCGGCGGCGGCCCTTGAACGGGACCGGCGCTAGTGGACCGTGCGCAGCGCCTTGGGCAGGCCGTTGAGGATCTCGCAGCCGTCCTCGGTGACGACGACGAGGTCCTCGATCCGCACGCCGATCGCGCCCGGCACGTAGATCCCCGGCTCGACCGTGACGATGTTGCCCGCCGCAAGCGGATCGGTGCCGGTCTTCCCCAAGCGCGGACCCTCGTGGACCTCCATTCCGACGCCGTGGCCGAGGCCGTGGCCGAAGTGCTCCGCGTGCCCGGCCTCGTCGATGATCGTACGCGCGACCGCGTCGATCTCCCGACCGGTGGGACCGGCTCGCACGGCACGGAGCGCGGCCTCCTGGGCGACGAGCACCGTCTCGTAGACCGCCTCGTCGCGCGGGTCGAGAGGGCCGGTGGCAACCGTGCGCGTGCAGTCCGAGGCATAGCCGTCGAGCTGGGCGCCCCAGTCGATGACCACGAGCGTGTTCGGCGGGATCGGCACGTCGCGCGGGACCGCGTGCGGGCGCGCGCCGTGCTCGGCAGCCGCGACGATCGGCGCAAACGAGACACCCTCGGCACCGCGCCTGCGCATCGTGATCTCGAGGTCGAGCGCCACCTCGCGCTCCGTGCGGCCGATGATCCCGGCGCCGACGACCTCCTCGAACGCCTCGTCGGCCACCTTGGCCGCAGCACGGATCAGCTCGATCTCGGCGTCGTCCTTGACCGCCCGCAGCGCCTCGACGATGCCCCCTGCGGCGATGAGCTCGACCTCGCGCTCCGCGACGAGCTTGGCCAGCTGCGCGTGCTGGCGGACGGTGAGGTGGCCGTCGTCGAAGCCGAGCCGCAGCGGCTGCGCGGGTAGCCCGTCGACTGCGCGCTTGAGCAGATCGGTGTCGATCTCGCGCGCCCACTCCGGGTCGAGCTGCTCCGCGGACTGCGTCAGGTAGCGAAAGTCGGTGATGAAGCGCAGCTGCTCCGCGCCGAGCACGACCGCGGCGTTCGAACCGCTGAACCCCGTCAGCCAGCGCACGTTGACGAGGTTGGTGACGAGCAGCGCGTCGAGCTCGCGCTCGGCGACCTTCGCGAGCAGTGCCTCCCGCCGCGGGGCGCTCACAGGCCCAGCTCCCGCTTGAGGACCACCAACGCGTCGCGGTAGCCGTCTACGCCCTTGCCGGCAATCGTCGCGACGCACGCGTCGCTCAGGACGGACACATGGCGCCACTCCTCACGCGCCATCACGTCGGACAGGTGCACCTCGACGACCGGCACCCCCGCGAACTGCAGCGCGTCGCCGACCGCCCGCGAGTAGTGCGACCACGCACCGGCGTTGACGATCGCGGCGTCGGCGAGGTCGACGAGGCGGTGCAGCTCCTCGACGAACTCCCCCTCGTGATTGGTCTGAAAGAAGCGCGCGTTGAGGTCGAGCTCGACTGCGAACGCATCGATCGCCTGCTCGAGCTGCAGGAACGACATCCCGCCGTAGTGCGCGGGGTCGCGCCGGCCGAGCTGGTCGAGGTTGACGCCGTGCATGACGTAGATGCGGTTGTTGTGACCGATGGGCATGTGCGGTCACTCTCGCACGGCGCCGCGAGCGACGCGACGCCGTGCGGATCCGGCGGCGCGCTCAGGCTGCGCGGGCGGCGCGCAGCTCGGCGCGAAGCGTCCGCTTGGCTGCCTTGACCGTCGCGTGGTAGGTCCGGTGCGCCGTCTTGAACGCCTGGCGGGCAGCGCGCTTGGCGGTACGGCGCTCAGCACGGGCGGCCTTCAGCGCGGCCGTCCGCTGGTCGGCCGGCAGCGCGAGAGCCGCCGTGCGATCGGCGCGAAACTCGGCCTTGGCGGCCTTGTACGCGGCGCGGCGCGCGGCGCGCGCTTCTTTCAGCGCCGTGCGCGCGTCGGCCACCGTGGCGGCGTACTTCGTACAGGCGGCCGTCGCAGCGGCGGTGCCCGCGTCCGAGAGGCCGGCGGCCTGCACGCGCTGGATGCAGTTCTCGCCGGTCGGCTTGGCGCGGTGCTTCTTGGCGGTGGCCGGGACGGCGGCGACGGCGACGGCGCTGATCAGCGCCAGGACGAAGAGCAATCTACGCATCGAGGGCAAGCCTTCCGTGGAGGGTGATCACCCCATCAGGATGCGGGGTTGCGGGGCTTGTGGGGAGCGGTCCTCATGAAGGTCTCACCGCGTGGGGGCCTTGGGCCGGCGTCACGGGTGGTGCTGACGTGGCCGAAACTGCAGCTTGAGGGATTCGGGGTCTGAGGCGGTGGCGTTTCGGCCAGGGCCGGCGGG
>DASZDB010000222.1:0-20577 GCA_035942495.1 Solirubrobacteraceae bacterium | reverse complement strand
GTCGCGCTCGAGGCGCGCGGGCCGCAGCGCTTCGAGGAGGTCGCCGCGCGCTGGCGCGCGCTCGCCGCGGCGGCCCTGAGCGACGGCGCCGACGGCCGCGGCGCCGGACTGATCGCCACCGGCGGCTTCGCGTTCGCGCCGGACGGTGGCGACAGCCCGCACTGGGCGGGCTTCGCCCCGGCCTCTCTGCACGTCCCGGAGGTGTCCTTCGCCCGTACCGGCGACGAAGTCCAACTCACAGTTGCCGCGCTCGTCCAAGCCGACGATACCGCCGACGGGCTGCTCGCGGCGATCGAGGCGCGGCTGTGCGAGCTGCGCCCGGCCCCGCTGCCGCTGCTCGACCCCGCCCCGGTCGGCCGCTACGTCGTAGCGGCGAGCACGCCGCCGGAGCACTACGAGGGCGCCGTCGCGCGCGCGGTGGAGCGCATCCGCGCCGGGTCGCTGGAGAAGATCGTGCTCGCGCGCGAGGTCCAGGTCCACGCGCCGGCCGCGCACGACGCCGCCGCGGTCTTCGCGGTTCTGCGCGAGGGCTTCCCCGCGTGCTTCTGCTTCTGCGCCGGGCGCGGCGACGCGGCGTTCGTGGCGGCCAGCCCCGAGCTGCTGATCCGCCGCGAGGGGATGCGCGCGAGCACGCTGGCGCTCGCCGGATCGACGCGCCGCAGCGCCGATCCCTCGGTCGACGACCACCTCGGCGAGCAGCTGCTGCGCTCCGACAAGGACCGCGCCGAGCAGGCGATCGTCGCGCGCCGCATCGAGCGTGCGCTGCGCCCGCACAGCGTGTGGGTCGCCTCCGCCGACGAGCCGGTGATCGTGAAGATGGCGAACATCCAGCACCTCGCGACGCCGATCCGCGCGCAGCTCGCGCGGCCTGTCTCCGCCGTGCGGCTGGCGGGCGTGCTGCATCCGACCCCGGCCGTCGGCGGCGAGCCGTTCGCCGTCGCCGAGCGGCTGATCCCCGCGCTGGAGGGCCTGGATCGCGGCTGGTACGCCGGCCCGGTGGGGTGGACGGACACCAACGAGGACGGCGAGTTCTGCGTCGCACTGCGCTGCGCGCTGCTGCGCGGGCCGCTCGCGCGCTGCTACGCAGGCGTCGGCGTCGTGCGCGACTCCGACCCCGCCGCCGAGCTCGCCGAGACCGACGTCAAGCTCGCGGCGCTGCTGCCTGTCCTCGCAGGGTGACGCCTCCGGCGCCCGTTCGCACGGCGCAGCGCCGCTGCGCATAACGCCTGGTAACGCCTCCCGCCCCCGCCCGCGCTAGGGTTCGGCTCGGCGCGTTGACATTCGCGCAGATATCCGTAACGGTCTGCGGTACGGACTCAGGGGAGCAGGGCGGCGCATCATCGGCGCCGGGGGTCACAATTTCGAGTGGGAGGTATCTGTATGGGCGGTAGCCTCGCGGCAAAGGTCGGTGTCGCATTCGGCGCGTTCTACGTGGCGCTCGGCGTCATCGGGTTCGCGGTCACGGGTTTCGCCGGCGCGTTGACGGGCGAGCAGGGCCACGAACTGCTCGGCATCAGCATCAACCAGTTCCACAACATCGCCCATCTCGGCATCGGGGCGTTCCTGCTCATCATGTCGCTGCAGAAGAACGATGCCGCCGCTGAAGGAGCGGTCATGGGCGTCGGCCTGTTCTACGTCGTCGCGTTCATCCTCGGCGTCATGAGCAGCGACAACCTCACGATCCTGGGGATGCGCGGCGAGGGCGAAGCGGCCAACTTCTTTCACCTGCTCAGCGGCGTGACGCTGCTGCTGGTCGGCCTGCTGTCGAGCGCCGCCAGCGCCTCGCAGGCCAAGAAGCGCGGCTTGGCGTAGCGCCGTACGCATGCAGTGAGTGTTCTGCGGGCGGGCCCTCGGGTCCGCCCGCCGTCGTTCTGGGCGGGCAACGCGATGGGTGCTAGGCCGTGAGCGCCGCGGCCACGGCAGCCGACAGCTCGCGGTGCAGCGCCACGTTCGCCCCGCGCTCGCTGGCGATGCGGATGATCGTCGTGCCGTCGCTCGTGAGCGCCGCGCCCAGCGCGTCGCGCAGGCCGGCGCGGTCCGCGACGGCGGCGTACGCGCAGCCGTAGAGCGCGGCGGCATGCGCGAAGTCCAGGCCGTGGGGGGTCGCCACGTGCTCCTCGAACACGTCGCGCGCCGCGGCGATCGGAAGGAACTCGAAGATGCCGCCGCCGTCGTTGTCGAGCAGGACGATCGTCAGTGCCAGCCCGAGGCGGCGCGCGGCGAGCAGGCCGCCGATGTCGTGCGCGAGCGCGACGTCGCCGATCAGCAGCACGACCGGCCCGGACGCCACGGCGGCGGCCCCGAAGGCGCTGGAGATCGTGCCGTCGATCCCGTTCGCACCGCGATTGCACAGCACGCGCGGCGCGTCGTCGCGGACTGCGGTGAACGTCTCGACGTCGCGGACCGGCATCGACGAGGCGACGAACAGCGTCGCGTCGGGCGGCAGCTCGGCGGTGAGGGTGCGCGCGACGAGCGGCTCGGAGAGGTCCTCTCGCTCGAGCACCCCCGCGATCGCGGCGGCGGCCACGTCGTCGGCGGCACGCCAGGCCCCGAGCCAGTCGGGATCGGCGCTCGGCGTGTGCGCGGCGGCCGCGCCCAGGGCCTCGGCCGCATCGGCAGCCAGCACGACGTGCAGCGAGGCGGCCGGATCCTGCTGCCACGCCGCGTCCGGGTCGAAGCCGATCTGCGTCACGCCCTCGTCGAGCCCGTCGAGCCATGCGCGCAGCGGCTTGGACGTCGGCAGGTCGCCGCAGCGCACGACGAGATCCGGTCGCCGCGCCGCGCTGAACGGCTCGCTGCGCAACAGCACGTCGTAGTGGGCGATCGCCGCATCGCCGCATCGCGCGCCGCTCAGCGGATCGGCCAGCAGCGGCCAGCCCAGCCGCGCGCACGCAGCGCCGACGGTCCGGAGCGCGGGCTCCGAACGCCCCGCGACGACGATCGGCCGGTGCGCATCGCGCGCGACGACGGCGAGCGCACGTCCCGCGGCGGCGGCGTCCTCGCCGGGCGTCGAGCGCAGCACCCACGGACGGCCGTCGGAGCGGCCCGGCTGCGGGTCGTCGCCGAGCTCGTCCGGCGCCACCAGCGGCTCGCGCAGCGCGAAGTTCAGGTGGACCGGTCCGGCGCGGCCCTCGAGCGCCGTCCAGACGGCGCGGCAGGCCAGGCTGCGCATCCAGCGCATGCGCGCCGGCGTCGCGTCGTGGGTGCCGACCTCGAAGAACCACTTCGCGGCGCTGCCGTACAGCTCGATCTGGTCGATCGTCTGGCCGGCGCCGACCTCGCGCAGCTCGGCCGGCCGGTCGGCGGTCAGCACGACGAGCGGGATGCGCGCCTGGTAGGCCTCGATGACCGCCGGCGCAAGGTTCGCCGCCGCGGTCCCCGACGTGCACGTGATCGCCACGGGGCGGCCGCTGAGCTTCGCTGCGCCCACCCCGAAGAAGCCGGCGCAGCGCTCGTCGATGTGCGAGAAGCAGCGAAGGCGCGGCTCCCGCACGAGCGCCAGGACGAGCGGCGACGAGCGCGACCCCGGCGAGGTGCAGGCCTCGCGCAGGCCGCAGCGAGCGAGCTCGTCGGCGAACGCGCGCAGCAGCAGGTGGGTGTCGGGCCGTGCGGGCATGATGGCGGGGTGCCCGAGCCGCTCCTTCTCCTGCACGGCTTCACGCAGACCGGTCGCGGCTGGGATGAGGTGGTGCGCCACCTCGACGGCGAACGCTACCGCGCGCTCGCTCCCGACATCCGGGGCCACGGGGCGGCGGCGTCGCGCCGGCCGATCGACTTCGCGGCGTGCGTGCAGGACGCCGTGACCCTGATCGGCAGGCCGTTTGCGCTGGCGGGCTACTCGCAGGGCGGCCGGCTGGCGCTGCACGTCGCGCTCGCCCATCCCGCGCTCGTCACGCGGCTCGTGCTCGTCTCGGCGACGGCGGGGATCGCCGACGACGACGAGCGCGCACGGCGACGCGACGCCGACGCGGCGCTCGCGGCGTGGATGGAGTCCGAAGGGCGGCGCATGAGCGAGGTCGCCGACCGCTGGGGCGCGCAGGCGCTGTTCGCCACCCAGTCGCCGGAGGTCGCGGCGGCGGCACGGGCGGATCGCCTGTCCAACGAGCCGGCGCATCTCGCCGCGGCGCTGCGCGGGATCGGCACCGGCGTCATGACGCCGCTGTGGGAACGCCTCGGCGAGCTGCAGATGCCGGTCGTCGTGCTGGCCGGCGAGCTGGACGAGAAGTACGTCGCGCTCGGCGAGCGACTCGCCGCCGCGCTGCCGGCCGCGAGGCTGCAGATCGTCGCCGGCGCCGGCCATGCATTGCCGCTCGACGCGCCCGCGGCCGTCGCCGCGGCGATCGACGGCGGGGCCGGACGCCCGCAGGGCCACATCACGAAAACGCGCGACGACCACTAGGCTGCGGGCGTGGAGGCAGGCCAGTCAGGCGCAGGCGACCGCCGCGTCGCCGAGCTGCGCGAGCAGTTGCTCACCGCGCGCGCCGAGTACGACCGCGTCGACGCGGTGCGTCAGGAGCTCTTCGCGCAGCTGAAGCGCAGCGTCGAGATCCAACGCCGGGCGCGCGAGAAGCACGACCACCGCTTCGCGGAGGCGGAGGCCCGCATCGCGGAGATGGGCCGCGAGCTGGCACGGGCGCAGGGCCAGCTCGCCGGCGTCGACGAGCGTGGGAGCGAGGAGGCGCGCACGGCGCGGGAGGAGAGCGACCGGCTCGGGCGCGAGCTCGAGGCGGCGCGCGCCGAACGCGACCGCGAACGCGATCACGCGGCCGTGCTGGCGCGCCGGCTGGACGAGGAGACGGCGGCGCGGGCACGCGAGATCAAGCTGGCGGCCGACCTCGAGGAGCGCCTGGATCGCGCGCACGCCGACGCCGACCGGGCGACCGAGGATCTGCGCAGGCGGCTCGCGGCGGCGGAGCAGGCGGCCGAGCGAGCCGCTGGGGTGACGGCTGCGACGAGCTCGGAGCTGGAGGCGCTGCGGCAGCGGGCGGCCGAGACCGAGCGCGCCGTGGAGGCTGCGCGGGAGGAGCTCGAGCGGCGCGTCGCGGAGGTCGAGAGCGCTTCCGCCCAAGCACGGGTGGAGCTCGAGGACCGGGCGGCGACTGCCGAGCGGGCGGTGGCTGAGCAGGCGGATGAGCTCGCGCTGGCGCGCGAGGAGGGCGCCCGCGCGCTGGAGGAGCTGCGCCAACGCGCGGTCGAGCAGCTCACGGCCGCGCGCGAGGAGCGCGCGCGCCTGCAGGGCGAGCTCGCCGACCAGACCGGCGACCTGCGCGAGCAGCTCGAGCGAGCGCGGCGCCGGACGGGCGAGGTGGAGCGTGCCCTCGTCACGGTGTCCCGCGAGTCCGATGCGCGGGTGGCGGAGCTCGAGCACGAGGCCGTGGCGGCGCACGAGCAGGCGCGGGCGGCCGAGGCGGCGGCGACGCAGGATCGCGAGCGTGCTCAGGCCGAGCTCGTGCAGCGCACCGGCGAGCTCGACGCCGAGCTGGCGGAGGCGCGGCGCCGAGCGGAGGAAGTCGAGCAGGCGCTCGCGGCCGGGCGAGATGAGGCCGAGACCCGGATGGCCGAGCTGCGCGTCGCGGCGGAGCAGGCGCATACGCGCATCGCGGAGCTCGAGATCGCCAACGAGCAGGCGCGCGAAGAGGCGGCTGCGCGCGTGACCGAGCTGCAGGCGGCGGCGGTGCGGGCGCAGGAGCGTTACGAGGCACGCGCGGCGCAGCTCGAGTCCGCTGCCGCACAGGTGCAGGAGAAGCTCGAGGCGCGGGTGGCGCAGGCCGAGGCCGCCACGGAGCAGACGCGGGCGGCGGCGGCAGCGCGCGAAGCCGAGCTTCATGAGGCGGCGCAGCGGGGACGCGAGGAGGTCGAGGCGCACTTCGCAGCGCGCGCCGCGCAGCTCGAGGCGGACGCTCGGCAGGAGCGCGAGGCGGCGGACACGCGCGCCGCCGAGCTCGAGCTCGCGGCGGTCGAGGCACGCGAGGAGGCCGGCCGCGAGGTCGCCGAGGCGCTCGAGCAGGCGCGGCGCGCCGTCGCCGTGACGCGCGAGGAGCTCGAGGCGCACCGCGCCGACCGCGTGCGCAGCGAAGGCGAGAGCTCCGCGCGGCTGGCGGCGCTGGCCGAGGAGCTCGAGCAGGCGCGCAGCGAGCGCGCGCAGACGGAGGCCGAGCTCGCCGATGCGCGCGCGCTGGCGGCCGCGCGGGCCGATGAGCTCGAGTCCGCGCTCGCAGAGGCGCACGCGGCGCACGCGGCGGCGCAGGCGCGCGCGGCGGAGCTCGAGCGTGCGGCAGCCGCCGAGCGCGAAGCGGCTGCAGCGGCGCTTGCCGACGCCCGCGAGCGGGCCGCGCAGGCGCTGACTCAGGCGGGGGCGGAGCTCGAAGCCGAGCGCGCCGAGCGCGCGCAGGCACAGGCAGAAGCGGTGGCGGCGAGCGCCGCGCTGCGCGAGGAGCTCGAGCAGGAGCGGCGCCGAGCCGATGACGTCAGCGAAGCGCTCGAGGTGGCTGTGCAAGCCGCGCAGGCGCGCGCCGAGGAGCTCGAGCTGGCCGCAGCGCAGGCGCGCGAGGCGGCTGCGGCCTCCGTGGCCGAGGCGCGCGACGAAGCCGAGGCGGGCGTGGCCGAGGCGCGCGAGGAGGCCGAGGCGAGCGTGGCCGAGGCGCGCGAGGAGGCCTCGCGGCAGGTCGCCGAGGTCCAGGAACAGGCCGCGCAGGCGCTGCTCGCCGCACGTGAGCAGGCGGGCCGGGAGCTTGACGAGGTGCGTCGGCATGCCGCCGAGGAGCTCGAGGCGCTGCACGCGGAGCGCGCGCGCGGCGAGGACGAGGTCGCGGCGCGGGTCGCCGCGCTGCGGGCGGAGGTGACGCAGGGCAAGCGCGACGCGCGCGCGGCCGAGCTCGAGGCGGCCGCCGCCGCCGAGGTCGCCGCGGAGCGGATACAGGAGCTGCAGACCGCCGCCGAGCAGGTGCGCCAGGAAGGCGCGGCGCGCGTCGCGGAGGTGCAGTCGGCGGCGGCGCAGGCCCAAGATCGCTCACAGGCGCGTATCGCCGAGCTCGAGTCGGCGGCCGCCCGGTCGGAGGCCCGGGTGGCCGAGCTGACGGTGGCAGGCGAGGCGTCCGCGGCGCGGCTGGCCGAGCTGGAGGCGGCGGCGGAGCGTGTGAAGCAAGAGGCGGCGGCACGGGTGGCCGAGATCGAGGCCGCCGCGCGTGAGGAGCTCGACGCGCGCGTCGCGCAGGTCGAGGCCGTCGCTGAGGCCGCGCGCGAGGAGGCTGACGCGCGCGTGGCGGAGGCCGAGGCCGCGGCGGCGCGGACGCGTGAGCAGGCGGCGGCTGGTCTTGCGGAAGCCGAGGCCGCAGCCCAGGCCGAGCTCGCGGCGCGGGTTGCGGAGGTCGAGGCGGCGGCCGAGCGGGAGCGTGAGCAGTTCGCGGCGCGGATCGCGGAGGTCGAGGCGGCGGCCGAGCGGGAGCGTGAGCAGTCCGCGGGGCGGGTGGCGGAGGTCGAGGCGGCGGCCGAGCGGGAGCGTGAGCAGTCCGCGGCGCGGATCGCGGAGCTCGAGGCGGCGGCCGTGGCGGCCCGCGGGAAGGCCGACCAGCGCGTCGCGAGGCTCGAGGCGGCGGCGGTGGCCGCTCGCGAGAAGGCCGACGCGCGTGTGGCGAAGCTCAAGGCCGAGGCGGTCGCCAGGCGCGCCGAGGTCGCAGCCCTGGTGCAGGAGCTGGAGGCGGCGGCGGCGGCCACGCGCGCGGAGTTCGGCGCGCAGCTCGCGGAGCTGGAGACCCAGGTGGCTCAGGCGCGCGAGGCGGCCGTCGCCCGCGAGGCCGAGCTGGAGTCGGCCCTGGAGGAGGCGCGCGCGGACGCCGCGCGCACGCTCGCCGCGGCGCGCGAGGAGTCAGCGGCCCAGGCGGCGGAGCTCGAGCGCGTGGCCGAGCAGGCGCGCGAGGAGGCCGCGACGGCCTTGGTCGAGCAGCGCGAGTCCGCGCAGCGCGAGCTCGCCGAGGTGCGCTCGGAGGCGGCGAGCGAGCTGGCCGCGCAGCGCGAGGAGGCCGAACGCAGCCTCGCCGAGCAGCGCGAGGAAGCTGATCGGGTGCTGGCCGAAGCCCTCGCGCAAGCCGCGAGCGAGCTCGCCGACGCGCGCGAGGCCGCCAGCCGCGAGATCGACATCGTCCGGCGCGGCCTGACGGAGGAGCTCGACGCCCAGCGCCAGGAGCACGAGGCGGCGCAGACGACCGCGGAGGCGCGGATCGCCGACCTGACGGCGTCGCTCGAGCAGACCCAGCGCCTGGCGACGGGCGCGGCTCGTGGGCTCGCCACCGCCCGCCGGGAATTCGCCGCCCGAGCCGAGGCCGCGGCGGCCGACGCCACCCAGGCCCGCGAGGAGGCCGAGCGTGAGGTAACGCGGGTTCGCGAGGAGGCCGAGCGGGAGGTCGCGCGGGTTCGCGAGGAGGCCGAGCGCGGACAGGTCGCGGCGCGCGAGGAGCTCGAGCGTGAGGTCGCGCGAGTTCGCGAGGAGCTCGAGCGCGAACACGCGGCGGCCCGCGAGGAGCTCGAGCGCGAGCTCGCAACCAGTCGGGATCAGGCGCAGCGCGAACGCGAGGAGGCCGCCGAGCAGATCACCGTGGGGGCAGCCGAGCTGAGCGAGACACGCGCCGAGCTCGAACGCATCACGAGCGAGTTGGCCAGATACACCGAGCTGTACGCCCTCGAGCAGGAGGAGCGCCAGCGCGAGTCCGAGGACGCGGACGTCCGCGCCCGGCGTCTGGAGGACGAGCTGGCGGCGACCCGCACGGAGATGTCAGAGCGCACGTCGGAGCTCGAGCGCGCGCTGGCCGCCGTGAACGCCGAGCTCGTGTCGACGACGGCCAAGTTCGACGAGGCCCGCAAGGAGATCCGCCCGCGCGCGGCGAGAAAGATCGCCGAGCTGCAGGCCGAACTCGACACCGAGCGCCGGCACCGCGCCGAGCTCGAGCTTCGTCTGTCCGAGCAGATCGACAGCGCGCGGGCGCTCCACGAGGCGACGCTGGCCGAGCACGAGATCGTCGTCGCCCGCCATGAGGTCGCGACCGGGGAGCGCGACGCGACGATCGCCGACCGCGAGGCGAAGCTCGCGATGGCGCTGGCGCGGGTCGCCGACGTCGAAGACGCGCTGACGGGTACGACGACCGACCTGGAACGTGCCGAGCAGGCCCGCCGGAGCCTCGAGCGCGAGATCCTGGCGCTGCGCCGGCAGGAACAGTCCGCCGGCAGCGTTCAGGCGGAGCAGGTCGCGGCGACCCGGCGCCGGCTGAGCGCGCTGGACGAGCGGTTGACCGGAGCGATCGGCATGGTGCCGACGATCGCCATCCCGGATGTGGAGGGGGCGGGCCCGCCGGTCACCCGGAGCGGCACGCCGCAGGGCGAGCCGAAGTCCGGCAACGGCCGCGCGCCGCGACCCGGCGAGATACCGCCGGCGCCGGGCGGGGACTAGCCGAACGATGCGAGCGGTGAAGCCGCGGGCGTGCCGGCGCGGGGCCTTCGGCGTCCAGATCGGGAGGTACACTCGCCGCTGGCCCCAAGGTATGACCGCTCCAAGGCAAGAACCCGACAACAGAGGGGCAGCGCGGCGATGACCCCGCTCGACGAGGCGCCCGAGCAGCGCTGGCGGCGCACGGTGGAGCGCCGCAACCGCCCTGCCAAGCTCAACGTCGACCGGCTGCTGCGCGATTTCGGCTACGCCGAGCTCGATCCTGACGTCGGGGATGCGATCGAGGCGCGGCTCGCCGGCGTGTCGCTCGCCGTCGCGCCGTCGCTGCGCCACGCCGTCGCGGGCGAGGTCGTCACGATCTACGCCAACGCGAACGACAGCGTGGCGCTCGAGCGGGGACGCGGCGCGGAGCGCTCCGGCGTCGTCGATCCGCCGCCCCCCGAGGAGCCCGCCGGGTCCTCCGACATCGCGCAGATGGTGGGCTACCTCAAGCAGCAGGTCCTCGACGCTCGCGCCGAGGCCGAGCGCCTGCGGACCGAGCTTGACCGCCGCATCGCCGCGCGGATGGACGCCGAGCGAGAGAACGAGGCGCTCATCGCCGAGCAGGCCGCGGCGCTCGAGGCGCAAGCTCGTCAACTCGCCGAGCTCGGCGCCGCCCTGAACAGCTCGCGCCAGGCGCTGGCCGAGACGCGCGACGAGATCCGCCGCGCGGTCGGCGAACTGCAGGCGCTGCCCGAGCCGGCGCCGGCCGAGGTCGAGTCGCTGCTCTCGGCGGATGCGGACGAGATCATGACGGACGACGAGCCGCGAGCGGGCGGCGTCGGTCTCAGCGGCGAGCAGTGGGCCGACGGCCGCGAGGAGGCCGAGGCCGCCGCGCGCGCGTCCGACTCCGTCGCCGACGCGGGTCTCGACATCGCCGCGGATGAGCTCGGCCACGGGCAGCCCGCGACCCCGGCGCAGCCGCGCGAGCCCGAGACGCAGCTGCATGCGGGGACCGATCTCCCCGAGGAACGCGGCGCGGCCGGCCCGGGCGACGTCGACGCAGCCGATCGTCTCGACGCGCCGCTCCCGCCGTCCGACGAGTGGCTTCCGGCGGCCCTGCGGCCGGACGGCGACGCTGGATCACCCGCCGCCGAGCCCGTGCCGATCCGCGCGGGCGAACCCGAGGCCGGGGGCGAGGAGTCGAGCGACTTCGACGACTTCCTCTACGACGCCGAAGAGCTCGACGATCCTGTCGAGCCCGGCGATGCGGCAGGCGGCGACGCTCCCCTCGAGTCCGAGATCGAGGCGCGCTGGCCCGACCAGCCGCCGCTCGAGTCCGAGATCGAGGCGGGCTGGGCGGACGAGTCGGCCGCTGCGCTGCCGCCGCCGCCGGCTGCGCCACCGTCCCCGTTCGCCGAGCAGCTCGATCCCGAGCCGTCGGCGGTCGCGCAGCGCCCGACCCTGGGCCGGGTCCTGCGCGGCCGCGGCGGTCGCGCGCGCGGCCGCTGGGAGGGCACGTGCTCGATCTGCGGGCGCCTGCCGCAGGTCAGCCGCCGCAAGGACCTCGAGGCGGCCGGCTGGGACCTCGACGACGACGCGGCGGCCTGCCCGCAGTGTCGCGGCGTCGGGTAGCAGCGCTCGCGTGTTCAGGCGGTTCGTGGCCGCGATGCTGGCGATCGGCGCGTTCGACGCGCCGTCGGTGATTCAGAGCAACGCGCCCGAGCTCACGGTGCGCCAGGCCGTCGGCCAGCACATGATCTTCGCCTACGACGGCCTGCAGCCGCCGCCGGCCCTGCGCCGCCGGATCGCTCGCGGCGAGGCCGCCGGGGTGATCCTGTTCACGCGCAACATCCGCTCGACCGGGCAGGTGCGTGCCGCGATGCGCAGCCTGCAGGCGATCCGCCGGCCGCGCGGGCTGCGCGCGCCGCTCATCGTCATGGTCGACCAGGAGGGCGGGCCGGTGCGGCGCATCCCCGGCGCGCCCGCTCGCGCCGCCGCGAGCGTGACTTCGGCCGCGCAGGCACGCGCCGACGGCCGTGCCGCCGCCCGCACACTGCGCAGCGCGGGCGCCAACATGGACCTCGCGCCCGTCGCCGACGTGGGGCGGCCCGGCGCGGCGCTGCAGCGCGAGCGGCGCACGTACCGGGGATCCTCGACCGACGTGGGCCGGCGCGCCGGCGCGTTCGCCCGCGGTCTGCGCGAGGGCGGCGTGCGCGCCACCGCCAAGCACTTCCCCGGCTTCGGATCCGCGGCGATCAACACCGACAACGCCGCGCAGACGATCGACACGTCGCTGCAGACGCTGCGCGAGGTGGACATGAGCCCGTTCAAACGGCTGATCGACGCGCGCATCGACGCGGTCATGGTCTCGACGGCCGTCTACCCCGCGCTCGACGACATGCCGGCCACCTTCTCACGCCCGTGGGTCGACGGCGAGCTGCGCCAGCGCCTCGGCTTCCGCGGGGTGAGCATCACCGACGACCTCGGCACGCCGGCCGTGGCCGCCTACGGCGACAACCGCCGCCGCGCCGTGCTGGCGGTCGAGGCCGGCATCGACCTGCCGCTGTTCTCGTCGAGCTACGGCGCCGGCGCGCAGGCCGCCGAGGGGCTGCTCGAGGCGGCCCGTGCCGGCCGCCTCGACGAGGCGGCGCTGCTCGAGGGCGCGCGACGGGTGCTCGCCCTGCGCGCCTCCATCCCGCGCTAGCCATCCAGCCACTGCACCGCGACGGCCCAGGCGCGGCTGTTGGGATCGATCGGATCGCGGTGGCCGCCCGGCGTCTCGGCGAGCGACACCTCCGCGCCCGCCGCGCGCGCGGCCGCCGCGTACTCGCGCGAGCGGCGGACGGACACCGTCTCGTCGCCGGTCGCGTGCACGAGCCCGACCGGTACGGCGAGCGGGATGCGCCGCATCGGGTCGGCCTGCGCCCAGCGCTCGGGGACCTGAGCCGGATCGCCGCCGAGCAGCGCGTGCGCGGGGCTCCCCGCGCCCGCGAGGTCGCTGACCGCGGCGAGCGCCAGCACGCGATGGACGCGGATCGCCGGTGCCGCGCCGACAGCGCCCGGGGGCAGCTGCGCCCGGCCGGCCGCCCACAGCGCCAGCTGACCGCCGGCCGAGTGGCCGAGCATCGTGACGCGCTCGAGATCCAGCGACGGGTCGTCGAGCGCGGCGAGGTGGTCAGTCGCGGCAGCGACGTCGTCGAACGTCTGCGGCCAGCCGCCGCCCTCCTTGCCCAGCCGCCGGTACTCGACGTTCAGCGCGACGTAGCCGCGGCTCACGAGGTCCAGGCACATCGGCCGCATGATCAGCCGCGTGTAGGGCGGCTGCCAGTAGCCGCCGTGCAGCACGATCACGACCGGATGCGGGCCCGGCGCAAGCGGTTTGTGCAGGTCGGCGACCTGACGCGGGTGCTCGCCGTAGTGCACGTGTGCGGGCGGCCGGCGCAGGGCCGCGCGGGCGATCCGAAGCGCCAGCCGCGTCATCCGAGCAGCCCGGGTCCGCGGGGCACCGCGATCGCCCCGTCGCGGACCGGGAGCGAGTGCTCGCAGTCGGCGAACAGGTCGAGCGTCGACAGGCCGCAGGCGGTGTCGATCCGCAGCGCGGCGGCGGCGTGCAGCGCTGCGGCGATCCCGAGCGGACCGTCGAACGCCGAGGCCACGTATGGCTCGGCGCCGGACGCGCGCACGAGCGTGGCGGACGCGAGCAGCCCCGAGATCCCGCCGCAGCGCCCGAGCTTGAGGCAGACCGCGTCGGCCGCGCCTGATGCCAGCGCCCCGGGCACGGCGGCGGTCTCGTCCATCGCGACGCGCACCGCGACGCGCTCGCGCACCTCGCGCAGCGGGGCGAGCCCGTGGACCGGCTCCTCGACGAGCTCCAGGCCGGATGCTCCAAGCACCTCGATCGCGCGCACCGCCTCCTCGACGCCCCAGGCTCCGTTGGCGTCCAAGCGCAGCAGCGGCTCGGGACCCAGCGCGGCGCGCACCGCGGCGACGCGGCCCGCGTCGTCGCCGACGCCGACCTTGAGCTTCACGCAGCGAAAGCCCGCCCGGCGGGCGGCCTCGGCGCTCGCGGCGGCCGCGGCGCGGTCGATCGCGCCGATCGTCGCGTTGACCGTGACCTCGTCGAGCACCGCGTCGGTCAGCAGCCGGGCGACCGGCCGCCCGGCGCGGCGTCCCGCGCGGTCCCACAACGCGATGTCGACGGCGGCGAGCGCCTGCGGCAGGTCTGCCGCAGCGCGGCAGGCGTCGAGCAGCGCGCCGCCCGGCAGGTCCTCGTCGCTGTCCTCGATGACGCTTCGGTAGGCCTCGAGCGCGGCGCGCGCGCGGGCGGCCGAGACACCGTCGTAGCCCTCCAGCGGCGCGGCCTCGCCGCAGCCGCGGACGCCGTCGTCGCCCTCGATCTCGAGCTCATAGATCTCGCGCCGGTCGACGCGGCCGTAGGCCGTTGGCATCGGACTGCGAAAGCGCAGGGTGCGCGCCTTGATCGTCACGCGCACGGGCGGCCTTCCACGGTCGGGGCCGTCCCCTGCTCAGCTCGCCAGCACGCCCGCGCTGAGCAGCAGGCAGAACCCGAGCTGCAGGATCCCCGTCTGCCCGAGCGCCTCGTTGAGCGTGGGGCCATCGGCGTGAGTGCGGACGGTGCGGGCGAGCCGGACGGCGAGCGGCAGCGTGAGCCAGGGCAGCAGCAGCCACGGCGAGAGGGAGCCCAGCAGCCAGGGCAGCGGCGCGACGAGGTACGCGACGTAGAGCATTAGCCCGTACAGCGTGCGCGCTCGCTCCCGGCCGAGGCGGACCGCGAGCGTTCGCTTGCCGGCCCGCTTGTCGGAGTCCATGTCGCGCACGTTGTTGACGACGAGGATCGCCGCGGCGAGCAGGCCGACCGGCACCGCGAGCAGGAACGCTTCGGTCGGCCACGCCTCGATCTGCGCGAACGTCGAGCCGGTGACGGCGGCGATACCGAAGAACAGGAAGACGAAGATCTCGCCGAGACCCTCGTAGCCGTAGGGCTTGGGCCCGCCCGTGTACAGGACGCCCGCGGCGATCGACGCGACGCCGACGAACAGCAGCTCGATTCCGGCGGCGAACACGAGGTACAGCCCGCAAACGACCGCCAGGCCGAACGTCACGTACGTCGCGATGAGCACCTGGCGCGGCGGCACGAGGCCGCCGGCGGTTACCCGCACGGGACCGAGGCGGTCGTCGCTGTCGGCGCCGCGCCGGGCGTCGGAGTAGTCGTTGGCCAGGTTCGTCCCGATCTGGATGAGAATCGAGCCCAGCAGCGCCGCGATGAACGGCCCGGCCCGGAAGATCCCGCCGGCGATCGCCAGCGAGGTGCCGACGAGCACCGGCGCGACCGCAGCGGGCAGCGTCCGGATCCGCGCCGCCATGAGCCAGATGCGCAGCGAAGACGTGCTCGAGGCGGTGGCGGCCATGCGCCGAAACCTAGTGGGTCGTGGAACGTGGGCGGGCAACGGGTGCGGCCTCGTGGCTGCGCGGCGGTAGCGCACGGCCGGCGGGGCCTGGGGTGCTGTGCACGTCCTGCGTGCATACGTCGCCCGGTGTCTCGTGGCGCCGTGGGGTGTGGCGAATGAGCCTCGCTCCGCGAGGGTTATTCGCCACACCGGGCGATCGCGGCTGCGCGTGGTGTTCGCCGCGAGCGTTTTCGCGCCACCCTGCTTTCCCCAACCCTCGACACGGACGCGAATCCCTGCTCCCGGAAGGCCCGATACCCAAGATCCCGTGCCGGCGTGGTGTCGGGTGGGGGTGACCAGGAACTCGCGGAACCGCCCTGGGCACCCCCTCCCGACACCCATGCCCGTGCTACGGCCGCTTGGGAAATCGCGAGAAGTCCGGCCGCCGCTTCTCGCGGTACGCGTCGCGCCCCTCCTGCGCCTCGGCGTTCTCGTAGAACAGGAGATTGGCGTCGTGCGCAAGCTGCTGGATGCCGCTGAAGCCGTCCTCGGCGGCATTGAAGCTCGCCTTGACGAGGCGCAGGGCGAACGGCGACATCGCGAGCATCTCGTGACACCACGCCACCGTCTCCTCCTCGAGCGACGCGAGCGGCACGACGGTGTTCACGAGCCCCATCGCGAGCGCCTCGTCCGCGTCGTACTGGCGGCAGAGAAACCACATCTCCTTGGCCTTCTTGGGCCCGACGAGCGACGCCAGCAGGCTGGCGCCGAAGCCGCCGTCGAACGAGCCAACCCGCGGGCCGACCTGGCCGAAGCGCGCGTTGTCGGCCGCGATCGACAGGTCGCAGACGAGGTGCAGGACGTGCCCGCCGCCGATCGCGAAGCCCGCGATCATCGCGATCACCGGCTTGGGCGTGCGGCGGATCTGGATGTGCAGGTCGGTGACGTGGAAGCGGCCGACGGCCCCGGGCTTGTCGGGCTCGGTCAGATAGCCGGTGTCGCCGCGCACGTTCTGGTCGCCGCCGGAGCAGAACGCGAGCTCGCCCTCGCCGGTGAGGACGATCACGCCGACGCCGGTGTCCTCGCGGGCGCGCTCGAGCGCCTGTGAGATCTCGACGATGGTCTGCGGCCGGAAGGCGTTTCGCACCTCGGGCCGGTCGATCGTGATCTTCGCGATGCCGTCGCCGCTGAGCTCGTAGCGGATGTCGGTGTACTCGCCCTCGCCCGCCGTCCACTCGATCGCCATGCCGTGCAGGTTAGTTTCCAGGCAATGCTCGTCGAAGCTTGGCTGCACCGTGCGGCTCGGACCCGGCCCGACCGCGTCGCGCTACGCGCCGACGACGGCGCGCTGACCTACTCCGAGCTGCACGACGCTTCGACGCTGGCCGCGCGGCGACTCAGCGCGCTCGGCGTGCGGCCGGGCGACCGCGTGGGGATCACGCTGCCGGCCCGGCGCGCGTTCGTCGAGACGCTGCATGGCTGCCTGCTGCTCGGTGCGGTGGCGGTGCCGGTCGACCGGCGCCTCAAGCCCGCCGAGCGCGCCGCTCAGACGCAGAGCTGCGCGACCGTCGTGCGCCGGCCGCTGGATGGGCTCGTCGACGAGCGCGCGCCGCTGCCCGGCACGCACGACCTGGCGGCCACCGCGATCGTCGTCCACACGTCGGGCACGACGCGCGGCCCGCGGGCGGTCGGCCTGACGTACGGCAATTGGCTGTGGAGCGCGCTCGGGTCGGCCGTCGCGCTCGGCGTCCGGCGTGACGACGTCTGGCTGTGCACGCTGCCGCTCTCGCACGTCGGCGGCCTCTCGATCCTCGTGCGCAGCGCGATCTACGCCACGCGGGTCGTCCTGCACGAGCGCTTCGACGCCGAGGCCGCCGCCGACGAGATCGCCACCCGCTCGACGCTCGTCTCGGTCGTGCCGACGACGCTCGCGCGCGTGCTCGACGCCGGCCTGCGCCACCCGCCCCGCCTGCGCGCGGCGCTCGTCGGCGGGGCGCCGATCCCACCGAGCCTGCTCGAGCGCGCTGCGACGGCCGGCGTGCCGACGGTCAGCACCTACGGGCTGACCGAGGCGTGCTCGCAGGTCACGACGGGCGGCCCGCCGCTGTTCTGCACGCGCGTGCGCATCGGCGCGCGCCGCGAGATCCTCGTCGCCGGACCGACGGTCGCGCCCGCGGCGCTGGCGACCGACGGCTGGCTGCACACCGGCGACGAGGGAGCGGTCGACGCGGCGGGGCGGCTGACCGTCACCGGGCGCGCGGGGGACACGATCATCACCGGCGGCGAGAACGTCGCGCCCGCCGAGGTCGAGGCCGTGCTCGAGAGCCATCCGGCCGTCGCCGAGGCGGCCGTCCACGGGGTGCCCGACCCCGAGTGGGGCGAGCGCGTGGTGGCAACGATCGTCCTCGCCGATCACGAAACCGCAACAGCGGACGACCTGCGCGGTTATTGTCGTGTCCGACTCGCGGGCTACAAGGTGCCCCGGGTCATCCGATTCACCCGCGAGTTACCGAGAACGGTCTCAGGGAAGATTTTGCGCCGATCTTTGGAGGATTGAATGTCACGCCTGGGCCGTCGTCGCTCGTTGACTCTTGCCGCCACCGCGCTGGCGGTGCTGGCCGCGCCCGCCGCGGCGCACGCGGCTACCTACACCGTCAAGGCCGGGGACGGGCCCTGCGGCGGCGCCGACCTCGCCTGCGGCGGCCTCGTGGAGGCGGCCGCGGCCGCCACCGCCGGCGACGTCTTCAACGTCACGGCCGGCACCTACACGTCGGCGACGTTCAACACCGACGTGACGATCAACGGCAGCGCCGGGACGGTGGTCGACGGCACGCTGCAGTTCACGGGCGGCGCCGTCTCGAAGGTCTCGAAGGTCGCCGTGGTGACGGGCGCGGGCAACGCGCCCGCGATCTACGTCAGCGGCGGCGGCGGCCTGGAGCTCAGCGACGCGATCGTGGTCAGCCGCGACGGCTTTGGCATCTTCATCACCGCCGGCGCGGGCAACAAGATCGTCCGCACCGGCGTCGCGACCGGCGGCCAGGCGACCGGCGCGATCCAGGTTCAGACCGGACCGGATGACGGCGACGTGGACGTCACGGTCGAGTCCTCGGTGCTCAGCGGCGGCGGTGCCGGCATCCGCGCCTTCACGCGCAACAACGAGGCCGAGGCGCTCGCCGGCCGGCGCGCCGGCGACATCACCCTCACCCTGCGCCACATCACGGCGGCGGGCTCGACGAACGGCATCGACCTCGACTCGAGCAACTCGCGCACACTGCTGGGCAACACGGGGAACGTCTCCGCCACCGTGACCGACTCCATCGCCTTCAACAACCGGGTCGTGAACTTCCCCGGGACCCTGGGGATACCGCCCCTCGGCGCCAACTCGGCGACGCTCACCCGCACCCGCACGCTCGAGTCAGGCGATCCCGCCGCGCTCTTCGTCAATCCGACCGGCGGCAACTACCACCTGCGCCAGGACGCATCCGCGGCGATCAACCAGGGCGGCGTGACGCCCGGCGAGTCCACGACCGACATCGACGGGCAGGACCGCTCCGTGGCGCCGACGGACCTCGGGGCCGACGAGTGGTATCCGAGTGCGCCGGCGCCGGCGCCGGGCGCCCCGGCACAGGCGAACGACGGCACCCCGCCGGCGATCGCCGTCACGAGGCCGACGGCCAACCAGCGGATCAAGAAGACGTCGAGGCGGACGAGGACCGTCACGGTCAACGGCAAGCGCGTGAGGCGCACCACGACGACGCGCTTCAAGCGGCTGGCCATCAGCGGCACGGCGACGGACCCCTCCGGCGTCAAGGGCGTCATCGTCACGATCCAGAAGCTGGGTACGGCGGCCGGCGCGAAGTGCAAGTGGTACAACGCGACGAAGGGCATGGTGCTGAAGAGCTGCACGAAGCCGCCCCTGCTGCTGGCGAGGCTCGCCGCGGACGGCAAGTGGACCTACAACGCCAACCGAACGAAGCTCAGCGCGGGCAGGTACCGGATCATCGTGCTCGGCGCGGACAACAGCGGCGCCGCCGGCAATTCGGCGCCGCCAGCCGACTCCATCCGCCGCTTCACGCTGACGAACCGGTGATTGCGGCGGGTCGCGCCACGCGCACGACCCGCGGCGCCACCGCGGCGCCACGCTCGCGGCGCCGCGGCGGCGAGCCTCGACGCTGAGGCAGACGTGCCGGCGACCGATCCCGAGGAGTACCGTGCCGCCAGCCGCGAGAGCTGGGCCGGCGCGGCCGGCGCCTGGGGCGCGTATCGCCCCATCCTGCAGGCGGCGGGCGAGCCGGTCTCGCAGTGGATGGTCGACGCGATCGATCCTCAGCCCGGCCATCGCGTGCTCGAGCTCGCCGCCGGCCCCGGCGATACCGGCCTTCTCGCCGCCGAGCTCATCGAGCCCGGCGGCACGCTCATCAGCTCAGACGTCGTCGAGGAGATGGTCGACCAGGCGCGTGCGCGAGCCGCCGAGCTCGGCATCACGAACGTCGAGTTCCGCACGATCGACGCCGAGTGGATCGACCTGCCGACGGCATCGCTCGACGGCGTGCTCGTCCGCTGGGGCTACATGCTCCTGGCAGACCCGGCCGCCGCCCTGCGCGAGACGCGCCGCGTGCTGCGGCCGGGCGGTCGGCTCGCGCTTGCCGCCTGGGCCGACCCGGCGGAGAACCCGTGGGCGTCGGCGGCGCGCGTCGAGCTCGCCGCGATGGGCGTGACCGCGCCGGCCGATCCCGATGCGCCGGACATGTTCGCCTTCCGCGACCCGCAGCGGATCGTCGGACTGCTCGAGGAGGCCGGCTTCGAGGACATCGTCGTCGAGCAGGTCGCGATCGTCTGGCGCTACCCGAGCCTGGACGACTGGTGGGACACAACGCTGGACATCTCGCCGACCGTAGCCCGCGGCGTCGGCGCGCTGACGCCGGCGCAGCGCGACGATCTGCGCGACGCGGTCGACGCGCGGCTCGCGCAGCACGTCGCCGGCGACGGGTCCGTCGCGCTGCCGGGCCTCACGCACGTCGCCGCGGCCGGTGCGTAGGATGGCGCGCCATGTACTACGACGACGACGCGGACCTCACCCTCCTCGACGGCAAGACCGTCGCCATCATCGGCTACGGCTCGCAGGGCCACGCCCACTCGCTCAACCTGAAGGACTCGGGCGTCGACGTCGTCGTAGGCCTGCGTGAAGGGTCCGCCTCCGCCGCGAAGGCCGCGGAGCACGGGCTCGAGGTCCTCGGCGTCGCCGACGCCGCCAGCCGCGGCGACGTCGTGATGATGCTCGTGCCCGACGAGCTGCATCGCGACGTCTACGAGGGTCAGGTCAAGGACGGTATCGCCGAGGGCAACATGCTGCTCTTCGGCCACGGCTTCTCGATCCACTACGACGAGGTCCAGCCGCCGGCGGGCGTCGACGTCGCGCTCATCGCGCCGAAGGGGCCGGGCCACCTCGTGCGCCGCCAGTACCTCGAGGGCTCCGGCGTCCCCGGCCTGATCGCGATCCAGCAGGACGCGACTCATAACGCCCAGGCGCTCGCGCTCGCGTACGCCAAGGGCATCGGCTGCACGCGCGGCGGCGTCATCGAGACGTCGTTCAAGGACGAGACCGAGACCGACCTCTTCGGCGAGCAGGCCGTGCTCTGCGGCGGCGCGTCGGAGCTCGTCCAGGCCGGCTTCGAGACGCGCGTCGAGGCGGGCTACGACCCCCAGATGGCGTACTTCGAGTGCCTGCACGAGCTCAAGCTCATCGTCGAC
>DASZDB010000221.1:0-1870 GCA_035942495.1 Solirubrobacteraceae bacterium | reverse complement strand
GATTGGTCGTGGCGTAACAGATGTCGTCCGTGCGGGGCCCCGTGATCGACGGGAAGCGCTCGCGCAGGCGGTTGATGATCGTGCGCGTCTCGTCGACCGACAGCGTCGTCTGCGAGATGTAGGAGACCTTCTCCGGATCGGAGATCTCGAGCGCGTCGACGTCGGCCTCGGTCTCGACGAGCACGATCGCCTCGGGCGCCTCCCCCATCGTGCCCTCGACCTCCTCGTGTCCGCCGTGGCCGATGAGCACGATCGTGTAGCCCTCGGCGGCGAACTTCTTGGCCTCGACGTGGACCTTCGTGACGAGCGGGCACGTCGCGTCGATCGTCGACAGCGAGCGCTCGGCGGCCTGGGCATGGACGGCCGGCGACACGCCGTGCGCCGAGAAGACCGTCGTCGATCCCGGCGGGATGCTCTCGTCGATCTCGTCGACGAAGACCGCGCCGCGCGCACGCAGCTGCTCGACGACGTGCTTGTTGTGGACGATCTCCTTGCGCACGTAGACGGGCGCGCCGTAGAGCTCCAGCGCGCGCTCGACGGTCTGCACCGCGCGGTCGACGCCGGCGCAGTAGCCGCGTGGCGCCGCCAGCAGCAGCCTCTCGACGCAGAAGGTCATGCCGTCAGTGTAGGCCGCGCGGCGCGCGGCTTCGCGCCGATCAGCCGCGGAGGCGCAGCCGCGCGACGAGGCGGTGGACGGCCTCGCCGACGGCGTCGAGGCTGCGCTGCGAGACCGCGTCGAGGTCGTCGGCGAGCGTGTCGCGCTGCGGGTAGTCGAAGTCGATGATGTCGATGGCGGGCACGCCGCGCTGCGTGAACGGCACGTGATCGTCGATGACGGCGCCCGAAGTCCGGTTCGGGAACAGCGCGCCGACCCCCACGCTGCGGGCGGCGCTGCGCAGCTGCGCCCACAGCGCGGCGTCCGACCCCTCCTCGCGGGTGAAGCGCAGGCCGCGCCGCTCAGCGATGTAGTCCAGCAGCACCAGGGCCGAGGTCTCGCCGGCATGGCGCCGCGCGTACGCCTTGGAGCCGCGCAGGCCGCACTCGATGAACGGCTCGCAGCCCGCCGGCTCCTCCTCGCCGTCGAAGAGGACGAAGCGCAGCGCCCGGGCGTCGCGCGGCCGCGGCGATCGCGCGAAGGCGCGCGCGAGCATCACGACCGCGGCCGTGCCGGCGGCGCCGTCGTTGGCGCCGACGAAGCCCGCCGGTGTGGCCTCGACGTCGTAGTGCGCGCCGACCACGATCGCGGGCATCCGGCCCGGGACGCCGCCGACGACGTTGCGCAGCCGCGGATGCCCCGGGACGTCCTCGAAGCGGCCGGCGGGCATGAGCGCGCGCAGCCGCACGGCGAGACGGCGCAGCGCGGTCGACCCGGCGGGGCGCCAGCCGTAGTCCTCGACCTGTTCGCGCAGAAGCGAGAAGGCCCGGCGGCCGTCGAACCGGTTCGTGGTGGCCCTCGGCGCACCGCTCGCCGGAGTTCGGATGACCGGCGCGGGGGTCGCCGCCGTCGCCTGCTGGGGGATCGCCGGCTCCGTCGCCGGCGCGCCGGCGACGTCGGACCCACAGGCCGCCAGCGCCCACGTGGACAGGACGCACGCGGCGGCCGCCAGGACCGTGACCGGCGTGCGCCGGCCGCTAGTCATTGCTCGTGACCGTCTCGAGCAACCACGCGAAGCGCTCCCGCGCGGCCGTCCGCCGCGACGGGACGTGCTGGCTCGGGATCTCGTCCGGCGGCGGCGCGTAGCCGCGCAGGATCTGGCGCGCGACGGACTGGCGATGGACCTCGTCGGGTCCGTCGTACAGCCGCGCGCCGCGCGCGAAGCGGTACATCGCCTCCAGCGGCATGTCGGTCGAGTAGCCCAGCGCGCCGTGC
>DASZDB010000220.1:0-4779 GCA_035942495.1 Solirubrobacteraceae bacterium | reverse complement strand
GCGTCGTGCTGAGCGAGGGTTCTGGAGCGAGGGTGGTCGGGGTGGATCGCGGCCAGGCGGTCGGTGGCCTGCGCTGCGGCGCCGATGACTACAGTCCTCGCGCGTGAGCTTTCTCGAGGACCATCTCGGCAGCGGGACGTGGCGCGCCGACCCGCCGTTCTCGTCGGTGACCTTCAAGGTCCGCCATCTCGGCGCGCGCGACTACCGCGCGGGCTTCCGGGAGATCGACGCGACGCTTGACCCGGCGGCGGGCACGCTCGAGGCGACCGTGCCGATCGCGTCGCTGGACCTCAACAACCCGGTCATCCGCGAGCGGATGCTCTCGGCCGAGTTTCTCGATGCCGCGCGCTTCCCGCACGTGCGCTGGGTCGTGTCCGCATTCACCGGCGACGAGCGCCGCGCGATCTCGGCGACCGGGGAGCTGTCGATCCACGGCCACACGAAGACCGTCACCGCGACCGGCAGGATCGGACTGCCGGGCCCGGGCCTGCTGACCCCCGAGAACCGGGTCGGGCTCGAGCTGTCGTCCGTCGTCGATCGCCGCGACTTCGGCCTGGACTGGCAGGAGGCGCTGCCCACCGGCGGCGACACGCTCGGCTGGGACGTCACGCTGGAGGCGCTCATCGAGTTCGTGGAGCAGGCGCGTTGAGCGCGCTGCGCCGGCAGGCGGCGACGGTGGCGGCGCTCTGTTGCGTGTCCGTCGCCGGCTGCGGAGGCGACGACGAGCCCGACGCCCCGGCGGCGGGCGGCGCGCCCGCGACGGCGCCCGCCCCGGCGACGCTGCCGGATACTCCGCCCGGCACAGCGGACACGACCACACCCGGCCAGACGGTGCCGGGCGCCGGCGGCGCGTCACCGGGCGCCAGCGCCCAGGAGCGGACCGCCGACGCTGTCCGCGACTGCCTGGCGCAGCAGGGCTACCGGGCCACCGGCGGCGTGCGCCCACCCGGCACGCCGAACGCGCCCCAGTACGAGATCCTCGTCGCCGGCCCGCGCGGCAGCGCGTTCATCGCGTTCTACCGCTCGCTCGCCGGCGCCAGGCGCTACGAAGCCAGGGTCCGCAGGAACGCCGGCCGCGTCAAGGGCGCCAGCGTCGAGCGGCAGGGCACGATCACCACGGTCTGGGTCGACCTCACCGACAAGGCGGCTCGCGAGCGCATCCGCGACTGCGTCCGCCAGCAGTCGTAGCGCCCCGGTGGCGCCGCCGGACCGCTGAGCGGCTCTGCGTAGACTCCCGCCGCGGATGGCAGAGCGCCAGCTCCACGGCTTGCAGCGCGTTCTCGGGGTCAGCGCGCTGTCTTCGACCGCCTACGGCAACGTCGGCTCGTCGATCTACTACGCCCTCGGGCTCGTCGCCGCGCTTGCCGCCGGCCTCACGCCGCTCGTCTTCCTGATCACCGGCGCGCTGTTCTACTGCACCGCCACGACGTACGCCGAGGCGACGGCGATGTACCCCGAGGCCGGAGGCTCGTCGCTGTTCGCGCGCCGCGCGTTCAACGAGCTGTGGTCGTTCTTCACGGCCTGGGCGCAGATGCTCAACTACATCATCACGGTCGCGATCTCGGCGTTCTTCGCCGCCCACTACGTCGCACCGGTCATCTGGCGGGGCTTCGAGGAGTCGCCGGCGGACATTGCGTTCGCGGCGATCCTCGTCGGGCTGCTCGCGCTCGTCAACGTGCGCGGCGTCAAGGATGCCGTCAGCGTCAACCTCGTGCTCGCGGTGATCGACTTCCTCAGCCAGGTGGCGATCGTCGGGCTCGGCGTCGTGCTGGTCTTCAACCCGTCCATCCTCGTCGACAATCTCTCGTTCTTCGGCGACGCCCCGACGCTCTCGCAGTTCCTGCTCGCCATCCCGGTCGGCACCGTCGCCTACACCGGCATCGAGACGATCTCGAACATGGCCGGCGAGGCGCGCGACCCCGACAACACGATCCCCGGCGCGATCCGCCGCGTGATGATCGCCGTCTTCGCGATCTACTTCACGCTGCCGCTGGTCGCCCTCTCGGCGCTGCCCGTCGAGTGCGTGGACGGCCAGTGCCGGACGCTGCTGGGCGTCGGCCCGCAGGAGGGCGGCTTCGCGAACAACCCGGCGATCGGCGTCGTCTCGGGGATGGACCTCGGGTGGTTTCAGAGCGGGGTCGAGTTCTACGTCGGCCTGCTCGCCGTGACGATCCTCATCGCCGCGACCAACGCCGGCGTCCTCGGCGTCTCGCGGTTGACGTACTCGATGGGGATGTACCGCCAGCTGCCCGACACGATGCGGCGGTTGCATCAGCGCTACCGCACGCCCTACCTCGGCATCCTGGTCTTCTCAGGCGTGGCGATCCTCGCGCTGCTGCCCGGCCAGGCCGACTTCCTGGGCAAGATCTACGCGTTTGGCGCGATGCTGTCCTTCTCGATGGCCCACCTGTCGCTCATCTGCCTGCGCGTCACCGAGCCGGACGCGCGCCGCCCGTACCGCAGCCCCGGCCGGCTGCGCGTCCGCGGCCACGAGCTGCCGCCGCTGGCGGTCGTCGGCCTGGCGGGCACGGCGCTGTCGTTCGTCGTCGTCAGCGTGCTCGACCTGACCGTCGGCGCCGCCGGCGTGACCTGGATGGCACTCGGGATGGGCGGCTACCTGCTCTATCGCCGCAGCCAAGGGCTGGACTTCATCTCGACCCACCAGGTCGCGGTCCCGCAGCCGGTCACGCAGAACGAGGCCGAGTACGAGTCGGTGCTCGTCGCGCTCGACGCGCGCCACTACTCGCCGACGACGATCGCCACTGCGACGAAGCTCGCCGGTCGCAAGCGCCGCGGCATCCACGTGCTCGTGCTGATCACCGTCCCGCAGGCGTCGCCGCTGGACGCCGAGCTGCCCGAGGAGGAGATCGCCGCGCGTGCCGTCATCGAGCAGGCACGGCTGCAGGGCGGGCGGCGCGTGAACGGACATGTCGAACGCGTCCGGCCGGGCGGCAGCGGCCGGCTGATCGTCGACGAGGCCCGCGAGATGCGCGCCCACGCGCTCGTCATGCCGCTGCCGCCGCGGACCGGGACGACGCTCTTCGGCAAGACCGTGGAGACGGTCCTCGCCGACCGTCCCTGCCGTGTGATCATCGAGAGCGACCCGGGCGATGCCTGAGCGTCCTGACCGCGGCTCCGGGCGTGGCCTGTACCGCCGCGCGACGATGGCGCTGTCGGCCGCGATGGTCCTCATCGGGCTAGCGATACTCGTGCAGACATTCGCCGCCGGCGGCGGGCCGCTCGCGCTTGGGACGGTCCTCGGCGTGCTGTTCGTGGCCGCGGGGGCGGGCCGGCTGTACTTCACCTGGCGGGGCATCTGATGGCCGCTCCGGGCCAGGAGCCGCGGATGGTGCTGCGCCGCAGCCTGGGCTCGCCGGCGCTCTTCGCGATCGTGTGGTCGTCGCTGGCCGCGGCCGTCTACTTCTCGCTGGGGATCGTTGCCGAGAACGCGCTCGGGATGACGCCGGTCGTCTTCCTCGGCGCCGGGATCTTCTTCGTGCTGACCGCGATGACGTACGTCGAGGGCGCGTCGTTGCACCAGGAGCGCGCCGGCTCGACCGTGTTCGCGCGGTACGCGTTCAACGAGCTGTGGAGCTTCATCGCGGGCTGGGCGGTGCTGCTGGACTTCCTGATCGTCATCGCGGTCACGGCGTTCGTGGCGACCCACTACATGGCGGCCTTTTGGTCGCCGCTGGGCGACGGGGTGCCGGAGATCCTGGCGGCGCTGGTGATCATCGGCTACGTCGCGTCGCGCAACGTCCGCGCCGCGAGCGCCAGCCGCGGCATCGAGCGGGTCTCGGCGCTCGCGGTGCTCGACGTCGTCCTCCAGCTGCTCGTGATCGTGCTCGGCGCGTTTCTCGTCGTCGACATCGACGCGCTCACGAAGACGATCGACCTCGGCACGTCGCCGGAGTGGAGCGACCTCATGTTCGCGCTGACGGTGTCGGCCGTCGCGTTCACGAGCCTCGAATCGGCGTCGGGCCTCGCTGGCGAGGTGCGCGTCAGCCGCCGCGGCCTCAAGCGGCTGATCGCGAGCTCGACGGTCTCGGTGCTCGTGATCTACGTCGGGATCTCGCTTGTCGCCGTCGCGTCGCTGCCGATCACGCCCGGCGCGTCGCCGCTGACCGGCGACGCGCTCAACGCGCCCGTCCTCGCGCTCGTGTCGCGGTTCGACCCGCCGTGGCTGGCCGACGTGCTGCGCTACGTCGTCGCGGCGCTGGCGACGCTCACGCTCATCGTCGCCGCCCACGGCGCGATGCTCGGGCTGTCGCGCCTGTCCTACTCGCTCGCGCGAAACCGCCAGATCCCCCGCGCGATGGGCCGCCTGCACCCCGGCCAGGGGACGCCGTACGTCGTGATCGTGCTGGCCGCGGTCCTGGCCTCCGCGCTCGTCGTCCCGCGCGACCTCGAGTTCCTCGTCGGGATCTACGCGTTCGGCGCGATGCTCGCGTTCCTCATCGCGCACGTGGCGATCTGCGTGCTGCGCTATCGCGAGCCCGACCGCCCGCGGCCGTACCGGATCCCGCTGTCGGTGACGCTGCGCGGCGGCGATCTGCCGCTGCCGGCGGTGCTGGGGGCGCTGATGGCCACGATGGGTCTGGCCAGCCTGCTCGTCTTCCACGAGGGCGCGCGCACGATCGGGCCGATCTGGATGCTCGCCGGCATCGCTCTGTACGTCGGCTACCGCCGCAGCGCGGAGATGCCGCTGCTTGCGCGGGTCGTCCTGTCGGAGGCGGCGCTGCGCTCCGAGCCCGCGCGTGCCGAGTACGGCTCGATCCT
>DASZDB010000219.1:0-4944 GCA_035942495.1 Solirubrobacteraceae bacterium | reverse complement strand
AGGTCGTCGTACTTCGTGCCCTCGGCGACCTCGTCGGCCGCGCGGCCGTTGATCGTGTCGACGCGGATGAGCGACGGGTAGCGCTCCGAGCGGCGCGGCGCGCGCACCGGACCGGCGACCTCGTCGCCACCGACGAGCTCGCAGCGGCGCACCTGAGCGCCGGAGATGTACACGTCATCGTCGGAGGGCTCGGGGGGCGAAACGCGCACGAAGCCCGAGCCGTTGGGCAGCAGCTCGACCGTGCCCGTCACGACGCGCTCGTCGCCGCGGTCGGCGCTGTCGCTGTCGCGATCGGCGTCGCGGTCCCGGTCCCGATCCCGGTCGCGGTCCCGACCACGGCCGCCGCGTTCGCGGCCGCCGCGCTCGCCGCGGTCGCGCTCGCGGCTGCTGCTGCGCGACGGTGCGGCGGCCGGCTCGGCCACTGCTACCGGAGCATCGGCGTCCGCGTCGGACTCCTCCTCGCCGACCTCGATGTCGCCCTGATCGCGGTCGCGCGCACGGCCACGGCCACGGCCGCCGCGGCGCGAGCGGCGCGCCGGCTTCTCCTCGGCGTCGGCGTCCGCACCGGCGTCCGCGTCGGCGTCGATCACAACGGCGTCGGCACCCTCCTCGGCGTCCGGCTCGTCGCCGTTGGCGCCCTGGCGCTCGACGATCGCGGCGACGAGGTCGCCCTTGCGCAGGCGGCGGAAGCCGTCGAGGCCGAGCTCGGAGGCGATCTCGTGCAGATCGGCGAGGGTGCTGGTCTCCAGAGCAGAGCGAGAGATGACTGACATGTGGTTCTCCTGACGATCGTCGGTAGGCGTCCGGCCGCGTTGGACAGCGGCAGGCGACTCGTGTGCGGCAGACGGTAGTGCATCGGCGGCCAATCCGCTGCCCGCGGGCGAGCGATCGGTGGTGAAACTCAAGGGACGGTGCACTCGCCGCGGACGGTCGGCGCGGTCAGCGGCTGTGACGGATCTCGTCGCTCAGCGCGAGTCGGCGGTCGACCGCGCGCTCACCGCGCAGAGCGGCTCGCACCGTGAGGAAGTCCGCGGCGGCGGCGACGTCGTGGACGCGCAGGATGTGCGCCCCTGCATCGACTCCGTGGGCGATCGCGGCGAGCGTTCCCGCCTCCCGTTCGCGCGGTCCGCGCCCCGTCAGCGCACCGATGAAGTCCTTGCGCGAGACGGCCAGCAGCAGCGGCCGGCGCAGCGCATGCAGCTCGTTCAGACGGCTGAGCAGCTCGATCGTCTGCGCGGGTGTCTTGGCGAAGTCGGGCCCGGGATCGAGGAGCAGCTGCTCCTCGCGCACGCCCCGCGAGCACGCGAGCGCGATCCGCTCGGCCAGAAACCCGACGACGTCGGCGGTGACGTCCTCGTAGAGCTCCGGATCCTGCAGGCGCTGCTTGGGCGCCGCCCGCGTGTGCATGATCACGAGCGCCGCGCCGGTGTCGGCGCAGACGTCCGCCAGCTCCGGGTCGCGCAGGCCGCTGACGTCGTTGACGATCACCGCGCCCGCGCCGACCGCCGCCGCCGCGACCGCCGGCTTGTACGTGTCGACGCAGACCACCGCACCGAGCTCGCCCGCCAGCCGTCCGATCAGCGGCACGACGCGCTCGATCTCCTCGTCGACTGCGACAGGCGGGCGCAGCGTGATGCCCGACTCGCCGCCCACGTCGAGGATGTCCGCGCCCGCGGCGAGCAGCTCCCGGGCGAGCTCCACGCGCGCCTCGAGATCCGGATAGGCCCCGGCGTCGGAGAAGGAGTCCGGCGACGCGTTGACGATCCCCATCAGCCACGGTCGCGTGCCGAGCGCGAGCGTGCGGCCCGCGGCGGCGAGGGCGAGCGAGGGCATCGCGAGCCGGCTAGCCGATGCGCACGGTGCGAAGCGACGTGCGCTGGTTGCCCGCGCGGTCCTTGGCGGTGATCTGCAGCGGATAGCTCCCGCCGCCCCGGTAGCGGTGCGAGGCGCGCACCGACGACGTCCCGGCCGCGCCCTTCGTGCGGTCGCCCCACGAGATGACCACCGAGCGCAGGCCGGTGGCGGTGCGCCCACGAATGCCGATGTCGCGCGCGCGCACCGACACCGTGACGACGCGGCCCCTGCGCCGGTAGCGCACGCTCAGCGACGGCGCGCGCGCGTCGACGCGCACCGTGCGGGTGCGGGCGCGCTTGCCCTGACCGCGCGGATCGAAGGCCACGACCTGCCAACGGTGTGCGCCCGGCGTGAGCGGCGCCGTCAGCTGCAGCGACGTCTCGGTCGTCTCGCCCACCGGCGTGCCGTCCACGCTGACGACGTAGCGCACCGGACCCCAGAGGTTGAACGCGGGCTGCCAGCTCAGCGTCGGCCGCGCGGGCTGGCAGCAGCGCTGCGACGTGTAGCCCGCGAAGAACCCCGGTGGGCGGTCGAGGTAGCCCGCGACGATGCGCCGATCGGCGGCACCGCCCTGGATCCACGCCGCGATCGCGCCGCTCCCGCGATCGGCCGCGACATCGAAGCCCAGCTCCGGGACGACCGGGCCGAGCTCGGGGCGCGACAGCGTGCGCTCCGGCCCGAGCTTGCCATCCTCGATCGTGCGCACGCGGACGTACGGCGGCTCGCCCTCCGGCCCGATCACCGCGCCGATCAGCCCGTCGTTGTTCTCGGCGATCGCCGGTACCACGGCGGGGGTCACCACGCTCGGGAGGAAGAGGCGCTCGCCGATGCCGAAGACATCGCGGTCCGTGATCGCCGTCATCGGCTGGCCGGTCTGTGTACCCGCCGTCACGGCGACGGCGACGCCGCGGCCGGTGAGATCGATCCGCGGCGGGCCGACCGCTTCGCCGGCGGGCGCGTCGACGGCGACCGGCGGGTCGAAGGTCGTGCCGCGCTGGCGGCGCGCGAGGATCCGCGAGCCGCCGTCGGCGAAGCGCTGGCGAAACACGACCCAGGCGTAGCTCGAATCGTCCTCGGCGTCGACGTCGGGCACGTCGGACGTCGTTGCGACGCGCCCCTCGAACGAAGCCGGCGTCAGGTCCTGCGGCGCGCTCGACAGCCCGGTGCCGAACATCTTGCGGGCGAACACGTGACCGGCCTCGGCCCAGGTCACGACGCCGACACCGTCCGCGGAGATCGCCACTCTCGAGCGCCCGGCGCCCACGCCGGCCGCTCGGCCCGGGTCGACGTCGGCCGGCTGCTCGAGCACGCTCCAGCCGTTCGTCCGGCGATCGAGGCGGGCGACGCGCACGTCGCCGGCCGACGTGAAGCTGGCGAAGGCGGTGCCGTTGATCGACAGGTCGACCGCGGGGTCGGTACCTGCGCCGAGCGCCACCGGCGCCGACCAGCCGGCACCCGCGGGCCGCACGACGCCGTAGACGACCCCGCCGCTGACGAACACGACGACGAGCCGGCCGCCGCTCGAGGCGCCGACGACAGGCTGCGAACCCGCGGTCCCCAGCGACGCGTCGAGCGGCTCGGGCGGCTGGAACACGCCGCCCTCGAAGCGCGTCGCGAACACGCGATCGGTGCCGTCGAGGCGCTTGACGTAGGACAGGACGCCGGTGCCGTCGCGCGCGAGGTCGAGATCGCCGAGCGCGCGGATGTCGGGGCTCGGGCCGTCGATCGCGTCGCCGGAGAAGAAGCCGCCGTGCGCGGGCGTCGCCGCGAGCGCGGCGAGCGCCGGCAGAACCGCGAGCAGGAGCGTGAGGAGCAGAGGTCGGCGCATCGGGGCGTTGGAACCGGCGAGCGGCCGCAAAGTTACGCGGTGCCGACGACGCCTTCGGCGCGCGCCTCCTCTGCCCAGGCCGCGGTCTGGCCGCGCAGCTCGTTCTCGTCCCACCCCAGCTCCGGCGCCAGCGTCTCGCCCACGCGCCGCGCGACAGCGCCCTCGGCGCTCAGCTCGCGGCCCGCCAGCAGGCCCAGCCGCGTACGTCGCATGAGCGTGTCGGCGATCGTGCGCGCCTGCTCGAAGCGGGCCGCGAAGGCAACCTCGGCGAGCAGGTCGGGCAGCTCGGAGACGATCGGCGCGGCCAGCTCGGGACGCTCCCGCGCGACCGCCAGCACCTCGTGCGCGGCGTGGCCGTAGCGACCCGCGAGCGCGGCGTACGCCGCTTCGGGGACGCCCGCGACGCGCGGCAGCGACGCCGGGTCGACCGAGGCGCCGAGCGGGATCTGGTGCGTGCGACACGGCGCGTCGCGGGCCTCGCGCTCCACGAGGCGGTCGACCGCCATCTTCGCCATCCGCCGCCAGGTCGTGAGCTTGCCGCCGGTGATGGTCACCATCCCGCTCGACGTCTCGTACAACTCGGCCTTGCGCGAGATGTCGACGGACTTCTTCGGGTCGCCCGACGTGATCAGCGGCCGTACGCCCGCGTAGGCGCCGGTCAGGTCGCCGGCCTGCAGCGACGTGTCGAAGTACTCGTTCGCCGCCGCGAGCAGGTACGTGACGTCCTCCTCCGAGGGCGGCACGTGGTGGGTGCCGTCGAGATCGCCCCCGTAGTCGTTGTCCGTCGTGCCGAGCAGCGTGCGCCCGAGCCACGGCAGCGCGAAGATCGAGCGCCCGCCGCCGGCCGGCACGATCGCGCCGCCCCCGGCGAGCGGCAGGTCCTCGTGGCGCAGCGTGATGTGCGTCCCGCGGCTGGGCCGGATGCGCGGAACCTCGGCCTCGTCGTGCAGCTCGCCGGGGCGCAGGCGGTCGGCCCACACGCCGGTCGCGTTGACGACGTTCGACGCCCGCACGACGAACTCGTCGCCGCCCAGCCCGTCGCGCACCTCCACGCCCGCCGCGCGCCCGGCGTCGTCGCGCACGAGCTCGGTGACGTCGAGGCGGTTGGCACAGACCGCGCCGAAGCGCTCGGCCTCTCCGAGGACGGTCAGCACGAGCCGCACGTCGTCGGTCTGGCAGTCGTAGAACAGATAGCCGGAGGTCGGCTCGCGCGGCGCGAGCGCGGGGATGAGCTCGAGCACCTCCTCGCCGGAGATCACGCG